>NZ_JBOZWO010000030.1:0-88276 GCF_050864975.1 Paenibacillus sp. GXUN7292
TGATGGCAAGTTAGGTCACCGATAGGTGATTTTGTTCTTAATGATAAGAATTTATAAGTTTTTCTATAAACTTGTTCTTATCATTCATCGGTAAACACGCCTTTCCAAAGACGGCGGAGACGTTTATCTTCGTTCTATTTGCTATTTAAATTGAGTCTGCGTTCACTATGTTAAGAGTCAGTACATAAAATTGCCATCAATAAGCAATGCTAAGAGAGTATTCTTGTACAGAAGGGAGCATTGTTCATGGGCAGCAAACTACAATCTGGGCGTAAAACGCTTCGCAGAAAAAAGCAAATGCCGCTTATTGCAAAGCATGAGCAAGAGCAGGAGCAAGAGTATGCAGGTGTTCCTTTATTCGATTCTATTACTAAAAACCAAGAAAAAATAAAACAGGATTTGGGCGACAGCCGTGACGTATCGATACGGAAGCTTATATTAAATGACGCTGCACAGAACGAGTTCCTTATCGTTTATATCGACGGCATAGTAAGCGATGAAAGTATAAATAAATTTATCGTCGAGCCGTTGCAAATTTACGCTAATGAGGATAATAGTGAAAAAATTACGCCAGACTTGCTGCGAAACCGCTTGGTTGCGATTAGCTCAGTCGAGCTAATCAGCGATTGGGGTATTTTTTATCGTTATTTATTTTTATGCGGCTGCATGGTCTTTATTAACGGCTTTGACACTGCTTTATTCGCAAAGGTACCCGGAGGCGAAGGTAGAGGCATAGAAGAGCCTAAAACTGAAATGACGATTCGAGGCCCGAAGGAAGGCTTTACGGAATCCCTTTATACGAATATGGCTCTAATAAGAAAAAAATTGCGCAGCCCAAAGCTTTGGTCTGAGATGTGGACAATCGGCAAGCTGAGCCAAACGCCTGTCAGCATGGTTTATATCAAAGGACTTGCAGATGAAAAAGTGATGCAAACATTGCGAGAACGGCTGGAAGCAATTGATATAGACGGCGTGCTGGAAACAAACTATATAGAAGAATTAATTACAGATCAGAAGTGGACCTTGTTTCCTACGATTATTAACAATGAGCGGCCGGATGTAATTGCAGGGATGCTGCTAGAGGGAAGAATTGTCATTATGGTCGATGGCTCTCCATTTGCCTTAATTATGCCAGTTTCACTAAATTCCTTCTTCCAAGCAGCGGAAGATTATTACCAGCGCTTTGATATCGCCACATTTTTACGTTTGCTGCGCTTTATTTCTTTTTTTCTTGCTTTGCTGATGCCATCCATTTATGTAGCCATTGTCAGCTATCATCAAGAAATGATTCCAACCCCTTTGCTGCTCAAGCTGGCTGCCCAGCGCGAAGGTGTTCCGTTTCCTGCATACCTGGAAGCATTTTTAATGGAGTTCGTATTTGAAATATTGCGCGAGGCTGTACTACGCATGCCGATAGCCGCAGGCAATACGGTATCCATAGTGGGCGGTTTGGTTATCGGACAATCCATTGTCGAAGCCGGTATTGTATCGCCGGCAGTCGTAATTGTCGTATCTTTCACAGCAATTACAAGCTTTGTTTCTCCGGCTTATAACTTAGGGATTGCGGCTAGATTGCTGCGGTTTCTGCTGCTGCTGGCTGCTTCTACACTCGGCTTTTATGGAATTAGTCTCATTCTGCTGCTTCTTCTTCTGCATTTAAGTCATTTGCGTTCGATCGGCATGCCTTACTTGAAGCCATTTGCTCCATTTCTAGCAAGTGACTGGAAGGATTCTATAATTAGAGCCCCGTTATGGAAAATGAAGCTGCGCCCGCAATTGCTTGCAGGAAATAACCGGCAGCGAGAGCAGGTTCAACAGCCGGAGGAGGAGCAGTCTAATGATCAGACGTAAAAGCAGACTGCTTGCGGTCTTCATGATGGGGGCGCTGATCAGCTCTATGCTGACGCTTGCCGGCTGCTGGGATTTGCGGTATTTGGACAAGCTCGGTGTCGTGATGGCGCTTGGAATCGATGAAGATCCGTCTGGGCAGCATTTGCTGCAGGTTACCGCCCAGGTAGTATTAACGCAGAACGCATCGGCTGATACAAAAGTTGTTTCTAGCGGGCCTCCAGTCACCATATTTACAGAAACCGGGGATACTTTATTTGAAGCCATCCGGAAAATGTCGAGCAAAACATCGAGACGTTTATTTTTCTCTCACACCCAGATGCTTATTATTAGTGAAGGCATTGCAAAGAAAGGCATATATCCGCTGCTGGATCTGATTGAACGCAATCCGGATATACGAGGAGATATATCCGTTGCAATCATTCAAAGCGCCTCAGCCAAAGACCTGCTGGATATGACGATGCAATTAGAGTCAATCCCTGCAAATCAGCTGTATCAATCCATTTTAGTCAATGAGTTTTCCTATGGGAGCAATCATCATGTTACCGTACAGGACATTATTCGTGTAGCGGGTAGGGGCAAGGAGCAGGTAGCTGTTCCGGCCATTAGAATCATAGGGAACAAGGAAAACAAAAGTAAAGAAGATAATATAACGCCCATTCAGCCAGAGTCCTATCCGACTGTTGCTTCGATGGCTGTGTTCAGAAATGGGAAGCTGGCAGGTTATTTGACTCCAACAGAATCAAGGGGCTACGGCTGGTTGAAAAATAAAATTGTAAGTACAGTTGTCAAGCTGCAATGCCCGAACGAAAAGAGAAATCTGATGGTTGAAATTCAAAAATCGATATCGGCTGTGAAAAGCAAAATTGATGATAAAGGCATGCCAGTCATTAAAGTAAGGATAGATATAATGGCCAGTATACGAGAAGTAATGTGCTCGTCTCTATCCGTTACAGATGAAGCCGTACTGAAGCAGATAAGCGACCAGACCAGCAAGGCTATAGAAGAGGAGATTGAAGCCACTGTCCGGACCTTGCAAAAACGATTAAAGTCTGACGTGCTTGGTTGGGGAACGCTTATATACAGAGAACGTCCTAGCCTTTGGAAAAAAATTAATCAAGAGTGGCCAAATCTGTTTTCCAATATAGAATATGAAATTGTGTGCAAAACGATTATTAAAGGCGCCGGTGTAAGAGATGATGCCGTATTGGAGTGACTGCTGATGACGAGCTGCATAATCGCAATAGTGCTGACTATTATAATCAGCATCTTCTATATTTCTTTTTTATCCAAGAAGAAGCAGTATAAGGAATTGACTTTCTCTCTGCTGCTTTTAGCAATCGCCACTTATTTGTATGTGGGAATGCGGTTAAAGTTGACGGTGCCCAATCCTATTAGCTGGATAGAAATAGCGATTACGCCGCTCGTTAAACTAATGAATTTTTAGATTGGAGGTGTTACATAATGAGTCAATTAACAGATATAAATAACACAAAAATATCAGCCAGCCAGCTAGCCAAGCTGTTATATTTGTATTCCATTGGAAGTGCTGTGCTTATCGTTCCCACTATGGTCACAATCGTTGCGAAGCAGGATGCGTGGATTACGATGCTGCTTGTTATTCCTTTGCAAATTTTGGTACCCTTGCTTTACATCTATTTATCAGAGCGTTTTCCGAATCTTTCAATTGCCCAGTATTCTGAAAAATTATTAGGCTGGTTTGGCGGCAAGCTGATTACGGCTTTGTTTGTCTTTTATTTTCTTATGCTAAGCTCATTTGTGTTAAATAACATCTCAGAATTTCTTAATTTGTCTGTACTGCCGATTACGCCTCCTTTGTTTATCAATGTAACGTTTATGCTTGTAGTGTTGTATGGCGTGTTCCTAGGCATTGAAACAATCGCCAGATTAGGCGAGATCATTTATTTCTGGACCATTGCAGTTATTATTGTCGTGGTGCTTGCGTTATACAACCAATTTAATATACACCGTTTTGAGCCGTTATTGTATGAGGGCTGGCTGCCGATTCTTAGAGGAATGAAAGTCTTGATGGGGTTTCCTGTTGCAGAATATGTTTTTATGACATTATTGCTGCCTATGGTTAAGGAGGAAGACCGGCCTAAGCTAAAAAAGAGTATGGTTTGGTCTGTCATAGCGATTGCTGCAACAGGTCTCATCCTTGTGCTGCTTCTGCAAGGAGTGCTTGGCATTTTTGAAACAAGCCGCAGTCAGTTCGCCATATTTGATATGGCCAAAAATATTAATATTGAAGAAATTGTAGTCAGGGTAGAGGTGCTGGTAGCGCTAGTATGGATTGGCTCATCCTTTATGAAGCTGGTCGTATGCGTATATGTGTTATGCTTGTTAACCTCCAAGCTGTTTAAGCTTAGCAATTACAGACCTATTATTTTGCCATATATCGCCGTTATAATACCGCTCTCGATGACGCTTTACCGCAATATTGGACATGCCAAACACTTTTCCCTCAATATATGGGGGCCTTATAGTATTCTGCAAGGAATTGTTATACCGCTTCTCTTGTTTGCAATAGCTGTCATGTTCCATAGAAAGCATCAGTATGATAGTAATGGAGGAGGAGAGAAATTGGCGCAGAAGCTGGAGGAGTGAATGATAATCGAAAGGCAGAGGATAACAGGCATCATAGACGAAGGTGGAAGGTTTTGTTATAATTGTGGGGTAAATTGCATGCGCGGATTCGCTCCGCGGCAAATCATATGACGGAGGCGATTGTATGGACACCTACATGAACAATTACATCGTCGTCGCAGTTTTTATCGTAATGGGAATATTGCTTCCTGTAGTTGCACTTACCGCAGGCCGCTTGCTTAGACCGCATCGTCCTACGCAATCGAAGCAGACTACGTACGAAAGCGGCAATGAGCCGGTAGGCGAAGGCCAGGTTCGATTCAACATCCGTTATTATTTGTTCGCACTTATGTTTGTCATCTTTGAGGTCGAAACCGTTTTCTTATATCCTTGGGCCGTAGCATATCAGAAGCTCGGTCTTTTTGTGCTGTTCGAAATGATCATTTTTGCAGGGATGCTGTTAATAGGGCTTCTATATGCCTGGAAGAAGAAGGTGTTGAAATGGAATTGAATCTGGAGTCTATTTCATTAGAGGATCGCCGGGAGCTGGAGCGAAATGTTTTTTGGGGAACGCTGGAGCAGCTGAAGGGGTGGGCAAGAAGCAATTCGTTATGGCCGCTAACTTTTGGACTGGCCTGCTGTGCGATTGAAATGATGGGTACAGGAGCTTCACATTACGATCTGGACCGATTCGGCGTTATGTTCCGAACCTCCCCTAGGCAATCCGATGTAATGATTGTATCTGGTACTGTAACGAAAAAGATGGGGCCGCTGCTGCGCCGCTTGTACGATCAGATGCCAGAGCCGAAGTGGGTTATCGCTATGGGCTCTTGCGCAACTGCAGGCGGTCCGTATGTCCATTCCTATGCGGTCATTAAAGGCGTTGATCAGATTGTGCCGGTGGATGTGTATATTCCCGGCTGTCCGCCAAGCCCGGTTGCATTAATATACGGAATAAACAAGCTGCAAGAGAAAATTCGTATAGAGTCGCGGCCGGGGAAGAAGGTGACCGGATAATGAGGGAGCAGGAAGAGCTGAGCAAAGTATCTGATTTATTGTCCGAGGCTTTGCCGGCAGGGGCTGTCAAAGCTGCTTATTTGAATGAGCTGAGCGGTCAGATGCCCACGCTGGAGCTCGCGGCAGACAGCTGGCTGGATGCTGCCAGGCTTCTAAAGCATCATGATGCGCTCGGATATCATTATCTTCGCAATATATCCGGTGTGGATTACGAAGAACATATGGAGGCTGTCTATCATTTGTTGTCGATGCAGTCTGGACAGACGCTTGCGATTAAAGTGTCCGTATCACGGGAGGAGCCCAGCCTTCCATCTGTATCCGCTGTTTGGTCAGCAGCTAATTGGAACGAAAGGGAAATATATGATTTGCTCGGCATACAATTTAGAGAGCATCCAGATTTGCGCCGAATTATGATGCCTGATGATTGGGTTGGTTATCCGCTTCGCAAAGATTATAAGCCGCTTGATTCGGAGGTGTAGCAGCCTGTGATACGGACGGAAGAGCTGTTGCTTAATGTCGGTCCGCAGCATCCCAGCACACATGGCGTATTTCGAATAATCGTCAAGCTTGACGGAGAGGTCATCACAGAGGCGACGCCTGTTATGGGGTATTTGCATAGAGGGACAGAAAAGATTGCAGAAAGCTTGAATTATACACAAATTATTCCTTATACAGATCGCATGGATTATGTATCAGCCATGACGAATAACTATGTTCTGGTTCATACCGTAGAAACGATGATGGGGCTGGAGATTCCATTGCGCGCTGAATTTATGCGGCTTATCGTAATGGAGCTGCAGCGGGTCGCCAGCCATTTGGTATGGTGGGGCACTTATTTGCTTGATATGGGAGCGATGAGTCCGTTTCTATATGCTTTTCGCGATAGAGAAATGATCATCAATATGTTCAATGAGCTGTGCGGCTCCAGGCTTACTTATAATTACATGAGAGTTGGCGGCGTGAAGTGGGATGCTCCGCCCGGCTGGATTGACAAGGTGCGCGATTTTGTTCCATATATGGAGAAAAAGCTGGACGAATATGACCGGCTTGTTAGCGGCAATGAGGTATTTCTGGCGCGAATTAAAGGAATCGGCCAATATGACGCCGCAACAGCGATTGATTACGGGCTGTCGGGCGCAAACCTAAGATGCACGGGCGTAGATTGGGATTTGCGCAAGGCTGAGCCTTACTGCTTGTATGATCGGTTTGAATTTGACGTTCCGCTTGGCCGCAATGGAGATTGCTACGACCGTTACCGCATACGGCTCGAAGAAATCAAGCAAAGCCTGCGCATATTGCGACAGGCATTGGAGCAGTTTCCTGAGGATGGGCCAACGATGGGAAAAGTTCCGCGTGTTATAAGGCCGCCGGAAGGGGAAGCGTATGTGCGCATAGAGTCCCCGCGCGGCGAAATTGGCTGCCATATTGTATCGAAGGGCAAGGCAGAGCCGTACCGCTTGAAGTTCAGAAGGCCGTCCTTTATTAATTTGCAGCTGCTGCCCAAGCTGCTTATTGGCGAGACGATGACTAATCTTATTACGATTCTCGGAGGCATTGATATCGTGGTTGGGGAGGTCGACTGCTAATGGGAGATCTGCTGGACGAAGCGATGACTTGGGGCAATGCAGCTATTATTTTTTTATGGGTTGTCGTATTTCTGTTACTTGTGTTAGGCTTCGTTACATACGCTATTTATTTCGAGAGAAAAGTAATCGGCTGGATGCAGCTGCGTAAGGGGCCGAGCCGGGTAGGACCGCTTGGGCTATTGCAAACGGTCGCTGATATAGCCAAGCTGCTGATGAAGGAGGATGTTATTCCGAGGAAGGCAGATCGGCTGCTTTTTATATTGGCGCCTGTTCTTGCTTATATTCCCGCGTTCTCCGTACTGGCTGTGATTCCCTATACACAAAACCTGTATTTTGCAGATTTGAATGTAGGCTTGCTGTATTATGTAGCGTTGTCGGGAATTACGACACTGTCTATGATTATAGGCGGCTGGGCTTCCAATAATAAATATGCGCTGCTAGGCGGCATGCGGTCCGCCGCTCAAATGATAAGCTATGAAGTGCCGCTTGTCATATCTGTTACAGGCGTCATCATGCTGAGCGGCAGCTTGAATCTGAGAGAAATCGTTGCAGCGCAGGGCGGGGGCTGGTTTTGGAATTGGCATTTGCTGCCCCAGATTATCGGCTTTTGCGTATTTTTTATAGCTGCGCTGTCCGAGCTCAATCGTACGCCATTTGATTTGCCTGAAGCGGAATCGGAGCTTGTAGCAGGCTATCATGTCGAATACAGCGGCTTTCGCTTTGCATTCTTTATGCTCGCCGAGTATGTCTATGTGTACGCGATAGCAGCGCTGACTACGGTGCTTTTCCTTGGAGGCTGGCATGCTCCTGCGCCGTTTTTAACATTTATCCCGCCTATTCTATGGTTTCTTTTGAAGTTTCTCTTTATCGTCTTCTCATTGTTTTGGATACGGGCTACGTTCCCGCGTGTCCGGGTCGATCAATTGATGAGCCTGGCATGGAAGGTGCTGCTGCCGCTTGCGCTGCTAAATGTACTGGTAACGGCTGTTTATATGGAATTATGGGTGAAATAGGGATAAAGGAGGAGAGACAATGAATGGCTGGATGAAGGGGCTTGGCGTTACGTTCAAATCTATGACCTCATCAAAAGTTACGACGTCCTATCCCGATGTACCTTTTGAAATGCCGGACCGCTTTCGCGGTATTCAGCATTTTATACCCGAGCTGTGCATCGTATGCAATCAGTGTGCGCGCATTTGCCCTACCGATTGCATTACACTGACAGGCAAGGCTAACCCTGACCCGGAGAAACGGGGCAAAGTTATTGACACATTTGATATTAATTTTGAAATTTGTATTTTATGCGATTTATGCACCGAGGTATGTCCGACTGAAGCTATTGTTATGACGAACCACTTTGAGCTGGCTGCATACAGCCGTGATGAGCTGTACAAGGATGCGCAGTGGCTGTCTGACAACAATACGCTAGTGCGCCAGGATAATAATAATATTGGCGCGCCTAGCAAAGGAGGCGCCAAATAATTGTTTAATATAGCCAATACGGGAGAGCTGTTCGTATTTTTTCTCTTTTCGGTCATGACAATAGGCGGCGCAGTGCTTATGCTCAGCTTAAATAAGGTTGTTCATATGGTGCTTTCCATGTCGGCTGCTTTTATCGGGCTTGCAGGCATATTTATATTGCTGGATGCTGAGTTTGTGGCGTTTGTACAGGTGCTTATTTATGTAGGAGCTATATCCATTCTGATGATATTTGGAATGATGATGACCAATCACAAGCAGGACAGCGAAATACAGCCCAAGGTGCTATACGAGGTATTATGCGCAGTTGGCGCGCTATGCTTGTTTGGCCTATTGTTTTTTGTGATCCGCACGACAGAGCTGCCTGAGCCTGCTGTGGCCCATTATGAAGGAGATCAGACCTTCTCCATCGGGCAGCTGATTTATACCGGTTATGTTATTCCGTTCGAGCTGCTGTCTGTTTTGCTTACAGTTGCTTTTATCGGTGCCATTGCAATTGCCAAGAAGGAGGCGGATGAGTAAATGCTATCCTCCTATTTGACGCTTGCTGCCATATTATTTTGTATCGGCTTATATGGCGCCCTGGTACGGCGCAACGCAATAATCGTGTTGCTGTCCATTGAGCTTATGCTGGGCGCGGCTAATCTTAATTTAATCGCCTTTTCCAAGTATGGGGTTATCCCCTCCTTAACGGGACATATTTATTCCTTGTTCACTATAACAATCGGTGCGGCGGAAGCCGCAGTTGCTATCGCTATCGTAATTGCGCTGTTTCGGGCGCGAGGAACCGTACAGGTTGATGAATTCAATGCGATGAGGAGGTAAAGCGGATGACAGAAACATACTCCCAATCAGCTTGGCTAATTCCGCTGTTTCCACTCGTAGCTTTTCTAGCCTTGATGGCGCTCGGCAAAAATAATAGAGCGGCGGGGGTGCTCGTCGGAACAACGGCATCCTTGCTTTCTTTTCTATTATCCTTGCTAGTGCTAGTTGAGCGCCTTAAGCCAAACGCGACTGAATACAGCTATGATATCAGCTGGCTGTCAGTGGGGCAGTATTCGCTGCGAATCGGTTTTGAAGTAACGAATTTTATAGCTATGATGCTGGTCATGGTATCTTTGGTAAGTCTGCTGGTACATATATATTCTGCAGCCTATATGAAGCGTGACGAGCGCATAACGGTGTTTTACAGTTATTTGTCGCTATTCGTTTTTGCAATGCTCGGCCTTGTATTGTCTGATAATCTGCTGACACTTTATATTTTCTGGGAAATTGTCGGCGTAAGCTCATTTTTGCTTATTGGCTTTTGGTTTGCCCGACCGGCTGCCAAGGCTGCAGCAAAAAAAGCGTTTATTGTAACTAGAGTTGGCGATGTCGGGCTGCTGCTCGCGATCTTGCTGCTGTTCTGGTATATGCCGGACCACTCGCTCAGCTTTACGATGCTGCAAAGCGTGTTTGAAGGGCAGACGGGCACGATTACGACGAGTGTGGCAACGGCTGCGGCACTATTGATTTTTTTGGGCGCGATCGGCAAATCAGGCCAGTTTCCGCTTCATATTTGGCTGCCGGATGCAATGGAAGGGCCAACGCCGATAAGCGCATTGATTCATGCTGCCACTATGGTTGCGGCAGGCGTCTTTTTAGTAGCAAGAACGTTTGATATATTCGAGGCTTCGGCTATCGCAATGCAGACGGTTGCTTATGTTGGCGGCTTTACGATGCTCTTCGCAGCCGCAGTCGCGCTTGGCCAGAAGGACTTGAAGCGAATTTTGGCCTACTCTACGATTAGCCAGCTTGGACTTATGATGATGGCGCTGGGTCTAGGCGCGCTTACAAGCGGCGTGTTTCATTTGCTCACACATGCCTTTTTCAAGGCATTGTTATTTTTAGGAGCGGGCTGCATTATTCAATATGCCGGCACTGGTAATATTTTCGAGATGGGCGGACTTGGGCGTAAAATGCGGCTGACAGCCTGGGCTTTTGCTGCAGGAGCGCTGGCTCTGTCAGGCATTCCGCCATTTTCAGGCTTTTGGTCGAAGGATGCTATTATGGCGGAAGCTTGGCAGAGAGAGCCGCTGTTGTTTTTTGCAGGCATTATCGCAGCTATGCTAACAGCGCTTTATATGACCCGATTATTTGTAATGGTGTTTATGGGCGAGGAAGCGGCAGGCCTACGGCATGACGATCCGGCCAAGCCTTCAGGTGCAATGACGATTCCTTTGGTTGTGCTGGCTGCTATAACGCTGGCTATTGGTTTTGTTGAGACGCCTTGGAAGGGCTGGTTAGGGGAATGGCTGAGTTTGGGCGATTCAGCAGCTGCTCATGGGGGAGGGGCATTCCCGTATATCGCTTTTCTAAGCTCTATATTAGCAGGGTTGGCAGGGATATATTTAGGCATCAAAATGTATGGCGGCAAAAAAACAGCGCCGACTTCTCCGTTTGGCCGCGTTTTAGAAAACGGGCTGTATATAAATGAATTTTATCAATATGTGATCGTGAAGCCGTATCGCGGCGTAGGCAATGCCCTCCTGCTTTTTGATAAAGGCATCATTGGCGGAATTGTGCAGCTGTTTGGCTCTTTCGCTCATGCAGCTGCCAGATGGATTTCAGCCCTGCAGAGAGGGCAGGTTCAGGCTTATGTTCTGACAGGCTTGATCGGCGCAATAATTATTGCTGTAATTATGATCGGAAAGGGGCTGTTGTCGTAATGGAGCTTCAGCAATTTCCGGTATTATCGATTTTGTTGCTACTGCCCTTGCTGGGACTTGTCGTTGTGCTTGCTATTCCCAGTCGAAGCACAAAATGGCTGCGCATAGGCGCTGTAGCTGCTGCTATGCTGCCGCTGGCTTTATCGATATGGCTTTATGTGGATTATGATAAAGTACAGGGCCATTTTGATTATAGAGAGCAGGTCGATTGGGTGTCTGTTCCACTCAATACAGAGGTGCTCTCGGAAGTTGGCGAAGCTGAATTTTCATTCCAGTATGCGGTTGGCATCGATGGCATGTCGCTGTCGCTGCTTCTTCTGACAACAATAGTTACCGCGATGGCAGGACTGGCTGCGGTGCAGATCAAAAAGCGCCGTAAAGCCTTTTATGCTTGGTTTTTTATATTGGAATTCGCCATGCTTGGTGTGTTTATGGCGCAGGATTTATTTTTATTTTTTATCTTTTTTGAAATTACGTTGGTCGCCGCTTACTTTTTAATTGGCATTTGGGGCTTCTTCAATCGCGAGAAAGCTGCCAACCAGTTTTTAATTTATAACGGCATAGGCTCTGCTGTAATGCTGGTTGCTTTTGTTATTTTAGTGAACACGGCCGGTTTTCGCATAGAGGATGCAAACGGTGTGCTTCACATGGTATACAGCGGCAGCTACAGCACGATTATACAGCAGCTGTCTGATCCGGCAGCCTGGGCAAATATGTCGCCTGTTCAGGCAGGCGGAATCAATCCCTTTTACTTGACCGATGGCATGAAATGGACGATGTTTACGCTGCTGCTTATTGCTTTCGCTATTAAGCTGCCTGTTTTCCCATTCCACACCTGGATGCTGAAGGTGCATAAAGAAGCGCCGCATCCCGTTGTTATGATCCATTCGGCTATTTTGCTCAAAATGGGCGCCTACGGCTTGCTCCGCTATGGCGTATTATTGTTCCCCGAGCAGGCAAAGGCCGGTGCGCTGACACTTGCTATTCTCGGTCTTGTCAATTTGCTGTATGGCGCATGGCTTGCCTTTAGGCAGCAGGATTTCAAGCTGGTTCTAGCCTATTCATCGGTCAGCCATATGGGAATCGTGCTGCTTGGCATCGCTGCTATGAACGAGATTGGCATGCAGGGAGCCATTGTGCAAATGGTATCGCACGGGCTTATTTCCGCCCTGCTGTTTCTCATTGTAGGCACGTTGTATGAGCGTACGGAAACGACGGAGCTGAGCAAGCTGGGTGGGCTCGCGCGCAGCATGCCATTCATGAGCGGCATGCTGCTGGTGGCCGGCCTTGCCTTGGCAGGCATACCGGGCTTGTCGGGCTTTATAGGCGAGCTGCTGGCTTTGCTTGGCGTCATGGAGAGCATGAAGCCGGTAGCTATAATCGGCGCTGCAGGCTTGGTTCTCACGGCTGTCTACGTGATGCGCAGTGTTCTCCGCATCACTTACGGCAAGCAGCCAGAGTGGCTTGCCGCCAAAAAGGATGTGCGGCTCATTGAAGCGCTGCCGATGATAATACTGCTTTCATTCATTGTATTGCTTGGCTGCTATCCATCCGTATTGACGGATAAGCTTGATTTTAGCGCTACAGCTTATATACAGCATCTATTAGCGCTGCGGACAGGAGGGTAAGGAGATGAAAGATGGACAATTGCCAGTACCGCTGAGCTGGTCGGATCTCTATTATCTAGCTCCTGAGCTGATCGTCAGCGCCATGTTTATTTTACTAGTCGCAGTTGATTTGCTATTGCCCTCCCGCAGTGGAAGAAGGATGATAGGCTGGTTGGCGCTAGCCGGGCTTGGTTCTGCTATCGGCGTTATCATTTACGACCTTTCAAAGCGCTTTTCAAGCTCTGAAACGGCGCAGTCAATCGAGCTGCTCGGCGCGACCTACCGGGTTGATGATTTCGGCGAGTGGATGAAGCTGATTATTTTACTAGCAGTTATGCTAATCCTTTTATTGGGAATCGGATCGTATCGGCAGGAGCAATATATTACAGCTAGGGGCGAGTATTTTTATATGCTGCTGCCTGCCGCGCTAGGTGCGATGATGCTGGTCTCGTCCGGCAATCTGATTACCCTTTATGTTGCTCTTGAGCTGCTCGGCATATCGAGCTATGTTTTGATCGGATTGCGCAGGAAGCATGCTCTGGCCGCGGAGGCTGCCTTTAAGTATGTAGTAACAGGCAGCATCGCTTCAGCCTTTATCTTGTTCGGCCTGTCTTATCTATATGGCGTAACGGGCTCTGTCGAGCTGCTGGCGATGCAAGAAGCGATGCCAATGGCTCTGCAGCAATACGAGGCGTTCGTGTATACGGGCTTTGCGTTTATGCTTATAGGGATCTTTATTAAGGTTGCTGCCGCTCCGTTCCATGCATGGGCACCGGATGTGTATCAGGGAGCATCGACGCCTGTAGCTGCTTTTCTGTCAGTCGTAGCGAAAGCGGCTGTGCTTGGGTTTGCATTGCGTATATTGTACGCTGTGCTGCTTCGGGCAAGCTATGGGTTATCCTCAACTGCAGAGCAGGATTTATTCAAAATCGTACTTATTATTGCAGCCATTGCGATGCTCGTTGGAACAATCGGCGCGCTGCGACAATGGAATGTGAAGCGGCTGTTAGCTTATTCTGGCGTTGCCAATGCAGGTATTCTGCTCGTTCCGATCGGCATCTCCATTTCGCTGGTCCATAGCAATAATTTGAACGAGTTCATATTTTATCTGGTTGCTTACATGCTGATGAATGTGGGCGCATTCGCTGTATTGACTGTAGTGAGCGAAGCGGCAGGCCATAACGAGCTGCGGGGCTTCGCCGGTATGTACTATAGAGCTCCATGGACTGCCGTTGCGATGATTTTAATCATATTATCCCTTGCAGGCTTGCCTGTTTCCGGAGGATTTTTTGGAAAGCTGTTTATTTTATTAGGAGCAGCCAGTGTGAAAGCTTATTGGCTATTGGCCATTATGGTGCTGAGCAGCGTAATATCTTACTATGTGTATTTTGGCATCATCCGGCAAATGTTTATGCGCAGCGCAGGAGCAACCGAACAGCAAGCTGCTGAAAAACATAGCGGGCGAGAAAGTGTCCAAGCAGATGGCCGTATTCATATTCCAGTCACGACAGGCATCGTTATATGGTTCTGTGCAGCGGGCAGCTTGCTGCTTGGTTTGTTCCCTGGGGCATTGATGGCGATTATTGATCCTATCGTGCAAATATATTTTGATCTTAGAGTAAATATGTAGCAGCACCCCGAAAAAATATAAGCGGCATAATCAATTAAAAGTGCTAAATATCACTTCGCTTGGCTGCGTCTTGTTTTATGATAAAGACATAGAACAGATGAGGGAGCGATTCACATGACTGAAGCTACAGTAACTTATGGTTTATTGCAATATTGTTACAATTGTCCGGATGCTATGAATTGCTGGAATGAAGAGATTTGCCAGAAATGCTGGGAAGAAACTGGAGCGGTGCTTGCTCCGCCTGCAAATAAGGAAAACAAAATAAAAGAAGGCGCTGTTGATGCAACGACAGCAGAGCAGCTTCGCCGCTATTGGATTGATTAACTTGGCTTTGCATATTTATAGAAGCTGAACGCTAGAGGAAATTCTTTCTCATGCGTTCAGCTTTTTTGCTGTCATATGGGTGCTAAATGCTCTAGTTATTCCAGTTAGGTCTTAAGACTCATTGGCGCGAAATATAGGGTGTCTTGTCGGCTAACTATTGGATAAAAGAAGGTATTTGCCGCTTTTTGAACGAATTATTAATAGTAGTAAATCTATTAACCTACTAAAAACAAAAGGCAGATTGCATAATATGAATAAAGCAAAATATTTTTATTTTCGTTTAATTGCAGAGTGCTGTTTATTTACGAGCAGAGTGAAAGGAATTAGAGCTGTGCTTCAGCAGCCTGGCCCTTCGCTGCGCCGCGTGGTGCTCATGCTCCTCATATTTGCCATGCTATTTGCCGGGGGCTGGCCTGGGAGCAACGTCACTCAGGCGGCTACACCTTATAATGCGGCCGAGGCAGCAGAAGGAGTTCAAGAAGCACAGCCGCAAAGCTGGCTGCTCAAGTGGGAGGATGCGGCTCAGGCCCGTGCGCTTGATGGCGTTAAGGTGCTGGGCAGGCAGCCGGAGACAGCCGTAGAGGTTATTTGTCCTGCCGATAGCCATGTCCATGTGCCGGATTGGCTGGAGCGCCTGGAGCGAGAGCCAGGCGTCGCTTACGTGCATCCGAATTACAGCGTTCATATATTGCAGGCAGACGGCGGACCATTTAAGCCGCAGCTTCAGTCCGGTGTGGGCGATGAGTATTCACGAATGGACATCACTGAACAGGAAACGGCAAAAGAGCAAGCAGAGCAGCAGGAAGCTCAGTCAAATACAAGTGACAAGCCAGCACAGCTGGAAGGACAACAAGCTAATGATTTCGAACAAGCTGAGAGCAAGCCTGCGCATCAGAAGACTGCAACAGGCGCCGAGCCTTCGCTTAAGAACGAGGTACAGCTGTCCCAAGCAGCAGCGCTCTCAGCAGTGCAAGCAAATGCAGGAGCTTTTTCCGCTAACGATCCTTTTTCATCCAAGCAAAGTTATTTGTCACAAATTGGGGCACGCAAGGCGTGGGAAACCGCCCGGGAGCAAACGAATATAACTATTGCAATCGTTGATACGGGAGTTGACTTGAATCATCCTGATCTGAAGGCCAATCTGGTCGAGGGGTACAATATTTTATCACCTAAAAAACCGCCTATGGATGATAACGGGCACGGGACAGGTGTAGCAGGAGTACTTGGAGCAGTAGGCAATAATGGCCTTGGAATTTCGGGGATATTGTGGAAAGCAAAGCTAATGCCTATTAAAGCGCTTGATCATCATGGCGACGGGACGGAGCAGGATTTAGGTGAGGGCATATTGCAGGCTGTGCGCAGCGGCGCCAAAATCGTAGTGCTGTCCGTAGGCTTGTATCGTTATTCGCCTTATATGGAGGACATTGTAAAGTATGCAGAGAGCAAGGGGGTTTTGCTCGTAGCCGCTGCGGGCAATGATGGTTTGCTGCTGGGCAGCAAAGTTGCAGTCAAATACCCGGCCGCATATCCAACCGTGTTTGCCGTTGGCGGTGTCAAGCCTGACAATACGGCTGATTCGAGAACAAATAGCGGACCTGAGCTGGATATAGCAGCACCCTGGAATGTATATACGACAGGTCTTGGCGGAGGTTACCGCAAGGATGAAGGAACGTCGCTTGCAGCGCCGCAGGTTGCAGCGGCGGCAGCGCTTGTCTGGGCGCAGCATCCAAAGCTAGAGCCCTATGAGGTGCGTGAGCTGCTTCGTCAGACCGCCAGGGATATCGGTCCAGCCGGACATGATGAGTTATCCGGTTATGGACTTTTGCAAATCGACAAGGCTGTAGCAGCAAAATTGAAAAAGGATGCATATGAACCGAATAACAGGAGCACAGAAGCTGCTAGGCTTCCTTTGCAATCCTATCTGGTTGCGGAGCTGACTGCTCCTAGCGATCAGGATTGGTTTTATATTGACGCTCCGGCTGCCGGTGAAATTGTGTTAAAATATGAGTCATTGGCGGCTAAAGAGCAAGGCACTCAGCCTATTCGCATTACTCATGTCGCAGGAGGGAAGGTACAAAGCTCTGAAAATATTAAACTGGCTTCCAAATCGTTAACGATTTCTGTATCTGAAGGAAAGCAATATTTTCAAATCGCTTTTGCAAACCCTAATAATACGGCTAGCATTCCTTACATGCTGACGAATACTTTTTTACCTGCACCTGATCCTTATGAACCGAACGACAAATCTTATGAAGCATATAATTTGCAGCCTAAATCGCAGGTTATTACAGGCAATTTTCATAAAAAAGCAGATCGTGACTGGTTTGCTATCCAATTCACAGAAAACGGCAAGCTGCAGCTTAATTTAAGCACCGATACGGTTCGAATAGATCCGGGCCTTGCGATTCAAAGAGCAGGCGGACAGCTTATGACGTATGATACCGAAGGAGAAGGAGCTGCTGAGAAGTCCCCGGTCATTTCGGTTACGCCGGGCAAGTATTTAATTCGCGTTCATAACGCTATTTCTACAGAAGCAAGCCCAACCTTAGGCACCTATACGCTTGCAATCGAATATACAAAACAGTATAGCGATCCTAATGAGCCCAATGATAAGTCGTATCAAGCGTTGACGATTAAGAGCGGCACTGAATATATTGGCGTATTCGACACGAAGGCTGATGTCGACTGGTTTCAATATCGTCTGACAGAGCCGGGGACGGTCTCGCTGCAGATGTCCGATATCCCTGGAAATGCGATTGTAACTTTGGAGCATTACGATAAAACATTGACAAAATTGCAAACAACGCAATCAAAAAGCGGCGGCAAGCTGCAAACGAGCGAACAAGTAATGCAGCCGGGCGTATATTATGTTAAGCTGATGTCAAGCCAGGCTTTTGACAGTCAATATTACCGCTTTAAGCTGCAGGTGGAGCCTTTGGTGGCGGGCTTTAGCGATATAAGCAGCCACTGGGCCAGAAAAGAAATTGTCAGCCTGGCAGACAGAGGGATTATTAACGGCGTAGGCAACTATCGCTTTGCTCCTGACCGTTCTATTACACGCGCGGAAGCAGTGGCCATGATTGTCAAAGCCTATAATCCAGTACCGAGGCAATCAGGAAGCCGCAAATTTTTAGATGTCCAATCTACGCATTGGGCCAATGGATATATTGCAAGAGCGGTCCAGCAAGGCTGGATTAATGGCTTCCCTGACGGCAGCTTTAAGCCGGACCGTCCGATCACGCGGGCTGAGATGGCAGTCATTATCGGCAAAGCGGAAGGAATTAAGCCGCTTACGCCATATTCGCGACCCTTCAGTGATGTCGCTGTAACGGATTGGCATGCCTCGATGATTTATGCCATGAGGTCCAGTGGTAAGCTTACAGGCGTTGAAGCTAATGTATTTAAACCGGATAAACGGGCAAGCCGCGCAGAATTTACGGTACTTTTGTATCGGTTTTATGTACAAAAATAGGCTATACGTCGTAGAGACTTATGAAAAAAAAGTTTTTAAAGTATGTTTAGGGTTTATATATGATTAATATATCTGTTATTCATTGCGCTATAATGCATCGTATGGACATATATGGAAAGAAGGAGCAGTTATGAGTGTTGGAGTCGCTGGATTATTTGCAATCGTTGTAACCCTGCTTTGTATTATCCTCGTCTGGGTGTTGTTGCAGGATGTAAAGTGGGATCGACTGTTTCGTTTTCCGCGCGGAGCCAAATCCAGAATGTTCCAAGTTGTAGTCGCCGTCATTATAGGCCATTTGCTAGCACAGTTTTTTTTGCAGTATTGGGATTACACTGTCATGCTAAAAAGCTTGGTGGAATAACTATAGCGAAAGTTGTCAACAATGGAACTACCTAGCTTTTAAAATTTGCTGAAATTAGTCGAATATTTAAAGATCAACTCCGTTTTGGTCGAAAGGCATAATGTGCAAATAAAATGAGCTTGTCGATTAGTGTAACTGAATGCTAAAATGGAATTTAGGTTTAAATTAGGATTATTTAAGTTGATTAGCAATCGAACCTGAGATAAGGTTCTTAGTATGCACGTCCAGCTACATAGAACGGATTCCTGCAATATAATGGAAACAGCTTCTCTGGAACAGGATGGCAGAATAAAATGCTACTCGCGGAGGGAACAGAAAGATGACTAAAATTATCGTCCGCGGAGGTCAGCGACTACAAGGGACAGTCCGCGTCAGCGGAGCAAAAAATGCAGTCTTGCCCATACTAGCTGCCTCATTATTAGCGACGGAAGGTGACAGCGTCATCCATGACGTACCCCTTCTCGACGACGTTATGACGATTCAGAATGTGCTTGAAAGCTTAGGAGCACAAATTTCTTTCAATAATGAAACGATGCGGATTTCCGTGCCAATTATTCATGCCTATGAAGCGCCTTATGAGCTGGTTCGCAAAATGCGGGCATCCTTTCTTGTTATGGGACCGCTGCTTGCCCGAATAGGCAGGGTGCGCATATCATTGCCTGGAGGCTGCGCAATAGGAACGCGTCCTATCGACCAGCATTTGAAGGGCTTTGAGGCGATGGGCGCTGAGATTACACTTGGACAGGGCTTTATCGAAGCCAAAGCGGCTAATCGTCTTAAAGGCGCCAAAATTTACTTGGACGTAGCAAGCGTAGGCGCAACCGAAAATATTATGATGGCGGCTGCTTTGGCAGAGGGCACGACCATTATTGAAAATGCTGCTAAAGAGCCGGAGATTGTCGATCTTGCGAATTATATTAATGCAATGGGCGGCAAGGTTCGCGGCGCTGGAACAGGTATGATCCGCATTGAAGGCGTCGACCGTATGCATGGCGCCAAGCATAATGTCATTCCGGACCGTGTTGAAGCAGGCACTTATATGATTGCTGCTGCCATTACAGGCGGCGATGTATTTGTTGAGGGAGCGATTGCTGATCATCTTACTCCAGTGATTTCAAAGCTGCAGGAGATGGGCGTTGATATCGAAGAAAGCGACAATGGTCTTCGTGTGCGCGCTGGCAGAAAGCTTAAATCGGTAGATGTCAAAACGCTGCCGCATCCAGGCTTCCCTACTGATATGCAGTCGCAAATGATGGCGCTGCTGCTTGCATCTGAAGGAACAAGCGTCGTTACGGAAACTGTGTTTGAAAATCGCTTCATGCATGTTGAAGAATTCAACAAAATGAACGCGCAAATTAAAGTGGAGGGACGTTCAGCCGTTGTAACTGGCGGGGTTCCGCTTATTGGCGCCAAAGTATGCGCTACAGACCTGCGTGCTGGAGCTGCGCTTATTTGTGCCGGGCTGCGTGCTGATGGTGAAACAGAAGTAACTGGCCTGCACCATGTAGATCGCGGTTATGTGGATATTACAGGCAAGCTGGCTGCTCTAGGCGCCGATATTTTCCGCGTGGAAACAGAACCTGTTGCAGAAAGTGCTGAAGCTGCTGCTTCGATTCCAACTGCCGACGTTGTTCAGGCGGCGGAAGAAATGGTCGAGGATAAAGCTGATGCCGTCTATGCCAAGCGGGATAAGGATGTTGCTGTATTGAAGGTACAGCCGTCTTGGGCATAATTTTTAGCCAAGGCTATATAAACACTATAATATTGCAATGGAAACTGCTGTTTCCTGCCTTTAAGGCAGGACCAGCAGTTTTTTTATTTTTAAACGTTTGGTTCATACGCTAAAACTAACTTTTTTGAAACAAGCACTCACGCGCTCAAGCTAACTGTATTTCCTCAGCGTGTTGAAAAAGCTCCGCAGCAGTTAAATAGCCCGGATAACAGACCTAAGCAGTAAGCGGTAAGCCTAAATAACCGAGCAAAAGTCGTAATGCCATCTGTTTAGAATTGTAACGGAACTGAGAGGCTCTATTTTGCAAAAAAAAAAGGTGTTTTAAAACTGTAACGGAACTGTGGAGCGCTATAGGTGATCTTTTCTCCGCTTAGGTAGTGATTTTGAGTAAATAAGGTTTCTCAGTTCCTTTAGATTTTAGAATAAGCTGATTTCCGTACAATAGCGTGCCCAAGGAGACTGTCGATTAATTGGATATAGCAACAAGCAATAGAAAGAGGTGCCACTGCGATCAAGATTGGGATTCCGACCGCTGTTGCAGTCCAATTATTTTGATGAAATAACCCCTGTAAAGGATAAAATCGGCCTACAAAGGCGGACGCTGCCGCTTCACCATTCCCATTCTTGCTCTCCGTTCCCCCTTCTCATTGCTTATCCATCGTTGCCCACAATTAATCGACACCCTCAAGTTCCGTTAGCGTTTTTCAACGGCCTGATTTCCTGTACTTAGTTTTAAGAAACTTGGCGTTTTTGTAATTCACGGTAAATAGTACACGAGAGTCCATCCGTTGCAGAAGAAATTTAGAGGAGAAGTAAAAATATTTTTAAATCGGTCAACGCAGTTTCTTATGGCGTTTTCTGCGGTTTGCTACAATGACTGTACTTACCAACAGAAGAAGGTGCTTGCGTTGAAAATGGCTAGTGTAGTCGTGCTAATCGACTCTGAATCAAAAAAGAAGCGCCATAAATATGGGCTTAATGTATTCGAGCTTTATATAGAAGAAATACTTGCGCATGCAGGTATTCCGTTCCGCACCATTACAGAAATAAGCGGGCTGGATACATGCGATGCCGATATAGTGATAGCCTCTGTCACGGCAGAGGATGAGGAGACGGCGGGGCGACTTTGGAGCTATGCAGACAGCGGCGGTGTTTTGATCTCATACGGTGGCTTGCAGGCACTTGCAGAGCGGCTCGGCGTTCATAAACGTACGCCAGCAGAGACAGGCTACGCGCTGCTGCCAGAATACGAGCTTGCGCCAGTTCCGCTTCGTTATTTGCGGGCTGAGGCGTGGCATACCGAACAATGCGCTGCCGCTTATGGCTCGCTGCACCGTATATCACCAGATGCTGTAGAAGATGGAGCGCTTCTGCAGCAATGGCAAGCTGGCAGCGGTGCTATCCATCGCTGGGCAGTTGATATTCCAACAACCGTAGCGCAGCTGCAGCTAGGAACCAAGCCAGTGCTGGCTGACGGTATTCCTGCACCGGATGGAACGGCTGCAATTAATGAAAATATTTTGAAGGCTGATGATGGTATAGAACTGGACTGGCAATTGGATCGGAAGCACACAGACACTGGCATGCCGTATTTTGCATATCCATATGCCGATTACTGGAGACAGCTGTTAGTAGCGCATCTGATCAGATGCGCGTTAGACCGCGGGCTGACGCTTCCTTTCGTCGGACAATGGCCAGAAGGTACAGAGCAAGTAGCGCTTATTTCGTTCGATAGCGATTTTAACATAGATGAAACGGCGGAAACGACACTCGATGTGCTGCAAAAGCTGAATGTGCCGTCCACCTGGTGCATGATCGAGCCAGGGTACAGCCCGGCTATTTATACTCGCGTGCTGGAGGAGGGCCATGAGCTTGCTTTACACTACAACGCGTTAGAAAAAGAGGATGGCGTGTGGGGTGCTGACGCCTTCAAGCGGCAGCTGGAATGGGTTCGCGCGGCGACCGGTGTCAATCCGATTGTATCGAACAAAAATCACTATACGAGATACGAAGGCTGGGGAGAGCTGTTTAAGTGGTGCGAGGATAACGGCATTGCAGTAGATCAAACAAGAGGGCCTACGAAACGGGGCAATGTAGGATTTCTATTTGGCACTTGTCAGCCTTACTTTCCGATAAGCTGGTTCGATGAGCAAAATCGTTTGTACGATGTGCTTGAAATTGGTTTTGTTACTCAGGACATGAATCATCCGGCCTTGTCAGATACATCGATTGTTGAGCCGCTGCTGGAGCAGATCGCGAAGGTGGGCGGAGTTGCCCATTTTCTATTCCATCAGATTCATATTCATGAGAAGGAGCCTGTGCGCAGAGCGATCGGCGAGCTAGTAGAGAAGGCAAGGGAGCGCGGTTATAGCTTCTGGACGTCTCAGCAGGTGAATGACTGGCAGCGCGAGAGACGAGAAGTTCGCATTACAGGCCTAAATAACAGCGGAGAGGTGCGGCTTGAGTGCAGCTCCGTCAAGCAGCCGGTTATCGTATGGGTACCTGCCTCGGAAAAGCAAGCGGATATGTCCTATTTGTACGGTATCCCATGTGTGCAGCAAGTGTTTATATAAAAGAGCCAGTATTCGTTTTAAGCATGTCCAGAAAGGTTTCTGACGCATTTATTTCGTCGGTCAATATGCATGTCCAAAGGACAGCAAAGTCGTTTATCGTTTTTTACTCAAAAATGGGAGGCGGAAAAAATGATTAACACAAATGAAAAATTAGCTATTAATGGCGGCAGCAAAGTAAAAACAACCCCATTCGGAACAGGCAAACGGTTTGGATTCGAAGAAGTAACCGAGCTGGTAGAGGCGTTGAATCAAAATACGCTGTTCTATCACTTTGGAGCAAAGGTGAAGCAGTTTCTGAAAGATTTCAATGAGCTGTATGGCGTGCGCTACAGTGTAGCTACTTCTTCCGGAACGGCATCGATTCATGTTGCATTAGGCGCTGCAGGCATAACGGTAGGCGATGAGGTGATTACAAGCCCGATTACGGATCAAGGGACGCTCGTCGGCATTTTATATCAAAATGCAATTCCAGTGTTTGCTGATCTCGATCCGCACACCTACAATATGGACCCGGCATCTATTGAAGCAAAAATTACGCCTCGCACGAAAGCGATTGTCGTCGTTCACCTTGCAGGAAATGCTGCCGATATGGATGCGATTATGGCGATTGCGCGCAAGCATAACCTTAAAGTGATCGAGGATTGCGCACAAAGCTATTTGACCCGCTATAAAGGAAGACTTGTCGGAACGATCGGCGATTATGGCTGCTTCAGCACAAACGACTTCAAGCATATATCAACTGGCGACGGCGGCGTAGTAACGGTGAACTCGGGAGAGGAAGCCGATTACCATGTTACACATGCCTTTGCTGACAAAAACTATCAGCGCTTCGGCAGCAGCGTGCAGCGTGATTTGCATGCGCTTGCTCCAAACTATCGCATGACAGAGCTGCAGGGCGCAGTAGGCATTGCCCAATTGAAGAAGCTGGAGCATATTTGCGGACAGCGTCAACGCTATGGGGACCGCATTACTGCAGGCATTGAAAACTTGCCGGGAATCCAGGTGCATAAGGTAGAACCGGGCAATGATTGCACGTACTGGTTTTATATGCTCAGGCTCGATATTGAACAATTAACCTGTACGCGCGCTGAGTTTTGCGCAGCGCTGGAAGCCGAAGGAATTCCGAATATGGCAGGCTATATTCCTGACGTTGTATATATGCAGCCTCTATTCCAGAACAGAACAGCATATCCTGGCTCGCATTTTCCGTTCGACCTTACAGGCATTACTTACGGGCGCGGGCTATGTCCAAACGCTGAGAGCATTTTGCAAACGGCTGTGCGTCTGCAAGTAAATGAATTTTTTACAGATCAGGACATCGAGGATATGATTGCCGGTATTGCAAAGGTTGCTTCCTATTATAAAAAGTAGGCGTATATGCGAGCGTTGCAGTGTGAGGGGGGAGTAAACATGGAAGTATCCGACGAGAAGCAAGTGGGACTGCGTTCCCTAATAGAAGGTTTGCAGAGCCAGGAAGAATGGGCTCACAAAAGAGCCGAAATCAAGCAAAGATGGCTGCATGTAATGGGCGGCCTGCCGGAGCGGGAACTTGTTTCTTATGAACGGCTGGCAACTGCGGAGGAGGCTGGCCATACACGCCATCATATTCGTTACAGAACGGCATATGGCGATCAAGTAACTGCCTATTTGCTAATCCCTCATACTGCTATGCCGCCAAATGGCTTTCCTGCTATTATAGCGCTGCATCCGACGGCGAATTCAGGCAAGGATGATATTGCGCTCCGAAGCGGAAGAGAAGGCAGAAGGTATGCGTTGGAGCTAGCTGAGCGAGGTTACGCAGTATTGGCGCCGGATACGATTACTGCGGGCGAGCGCAAAGCGAACGGCGAGGAGTTTTTTCATACCGCTTCATTCGACAGGCAGTATCCAACCTGGTCCGCAGTAGGCAAAATGCTTGTCGATCATTTGTACGGCGTCGATTTGCTAAGCAGCCTGGCTGAAGTGGATGCGGACAGAATTGGAGCTATTGGTCACTCGCTTGGCGGTTATAATGCTTATTTCCTGGCTGGAATGGATACAAGAATTAAAGCTGCGGCGGTCAGCTGCGGCTTGTCTACCTTCCAAGGAGATCCAGACCCTAATCGCTGGGGAAAAAGAGACTGGTTTTCGCATCTGCCGCAGCTGACTGAGCTAAGGGGCGAAGGGCTGATCGATTTTGACTTTCACGAAATTGCGGCTTTGGCGGCTCCGGCCCCATTATTTTTTTGGATCGCCCAGCAGGATCAATATATGCCGCACTGGCAGACGATTGGAGAGGCTGCGGAACAGCTGCACCAGCTTTATGATTATCTGGGCGCTGGAAGTCTGTTTCAGTCGTATATCGGCACGTCGGCACATGATTTTCCCGATGAGATGCGCAGCCTGGCATACCGCTTTTTGGACCGCATGCTGGCGCAAGGGGCGCATTAAGCGTCTTGAATAAAGAGTGCGAGGTGAACGAGCTAAATGAGTAATCCGTTACAACCACAACAAGCTGCGCTTGCAGTTAACAAACGCAAACGGTTTAGCAAAACGAAGCTGGTTGAAAATTTATATGGCTATTTCTTTATATCTCCCATGCTGATTGGCGTAACTTTATTGACGCTGCTGCCAATTATCATTTCTTTATTTCTCAGCTTTACGGAATGGAACTTCCTGCATGGCTTTAAACGCATAGAATTTGTAGGCTTGCGAAATTTCGAGCGTTTGCTGGCTGATGATCTGTTCTGGAAATCACTGACTAACAATGCGATTCTTATGCTGGTCGTTCCAGCGACTTTAATTATTTCTCTCTTGCTCGCTGTCATTATTAATAAGCATGTTTATTTTAAAGACTTGTTCAAAGTTATTTATTTTATGCCATACATCTCCAGTCTTGTTGCTGTCGCTATGGTTTGGCAGGTGCTGTTCCATCCGTCCTATGGGCCGGTCAACAATGTGCTGGCATCGCTGGGCATGGACAGTCCGCCCAAATGGCTGGCTGATGTACATTATGCGCTGCCATCAGTCATGATGATTATGGTGTGGGTTGCGATTGGCTATAACTTAATCATTTACATTGCCGGTTTGCAGGCTATACCTCAAGAATTGTATGAAGCTGCAGAAATTGACGGCGCGAAGCCAAGGCAGAAATTTTTCAGCATTACGCTGCCGATGCTTTCGTCCACTACTTTTTTCTTATTGATTACAGGCATTATCGGCACGTTTAAGGTGTTTGATATTATTCAAGTGCTTACGAAGGGCGGGCCTGCAAATTCTACATCGGTTGTCGTGTTCCAGCTTTATGAAACGGCGTTCATTCATCTGAAAATGAGCTACGCCTCGACGATGGCGCTTGTCCTGTTCCTGACGATTTTTATCATTACAATTATTCAATGGTTTAGCCAGCGCAAATGGGTGAACTACTAGGGAGGAGGTCAACTATGGAAACTGGCAAATTGCAAATGAGCAAGCTAGCAGCCACCGTACTGCTTTTTGGGTTAGGCTTGATCTTTCTGCTTCCCTTCCTGTGGATGGTATCTACCTCCTTGAAGCCTGAGGCTGATGTATTCAAGTATCCGATCGAATGGATTCCGACTAACTGGAGGGCAATTGAAAACTACAAAGAGGTATGGCTCGGACAATATCCATTATACTTATACTATTGGAATTCAATTAAAGTGACGCTTGCAACTACGTTCGTTTCTGTACTATTCTCATGTATGGCAGCTTATGCTTTTGCGAAAATTGAGTTTAAAGGAAGCAACATCGCGTTTATGATTGTACTTGCTACGTATATGATACCGAATCAGGCGATTCTTGTGCCGCAATTTATTATATTCCGCGAGCTGCAATTATTTGATACACATCTTGGCCTCGTTGTGCTGAACTGCTTCAGTGTGCTGGGGACGTTCCTGCTGCGGCAATTTTTTATGGGAATCAATAAAGAGTATGTAGAGGCTGCTAAAATAGACGGAGCGGGACATTTCCGCATATTTGCCATTGTCGCTATCCCGCTGGTCAGGCCGGCGATCGCGACGTACGGTATTCTTCGCTTTATATGGACTTGGAATGACTACCAAAACCCGCTTATTTTTCTGCGATCGGAAAATCTGCTGACCTTGCAGGTCGGAATTCGCAAATTTGCTGATGCCTACGGAGAATTTTATTCTCTTATTATGGCCGGCTCTGTAATTGCTATTGTGCCGCTGCTTATTATTTTTATAATCGGACAGAAGCATGTTATCGAGGGTTTGTCGCTCGGCGGAGTAAAAGGCTGAGTAGTCAAAAAAATTCAGAACAAGTCAAATAAGTTGACTTTCATAGGAGCGTTTTCTTGATAGGCTGTATGTAAAGCGGTTACATTCTATTTTAGGGGGAAATACATTGAGTAAGAAAAGATGGATATCTACCGTATGCTTGATTATGGCGATTGTCATGCTGGCAGCCTGCTCCTCCGGCGGAGGCGGCACGCCTAGCCCAAGTGAAAGTCCGAAAGGGCAAGCTTCGACTGGAAATGGAAGTTCAGATGGCAAGCAGGTAAAGATTAAGTTTCATGCCGATGGTATTTCATTCAAGCAAGAGGATTTAGCGCCTATCATCGACAAGTTTCAAGAATTGAACCCTGGCATTTTAGTTGAGTTTGTACCTTTAAATGAAGCAAGCGCTGCTGACAACGTAAAGAAGATCGATTTGCTGGCAGCGTCCAATGAGCAGCTTGATGCGATTTTGCTGCCGGATGCCCGCAGCTATTCGCAGCGTGCAGCTAATGGCTTGCTCGAGCCTCTTGATGAATTAATGAAAGCAGAAGGTCTTGTGTATAACGATGAATACAAGATTGATACAGCGATTGAAGGTAAATATTATGGTTTGCCAGGCTCCTTCAGCCAGTGGTTTGTGATTTTGAACAAAGAGCATTTGGATGAAGCTAAGCTAGAGGTACCAAAAGATTGGACTTGGGATGAATATTTAGCTTATGCGAAGGCTATGACCAAAGGGGATGGCCCGAACAAGCGATATGGGACCTACTTCCATACCTGGATCGATTATTTTGTGTTAGGATTATGGAATCAGCCTACTCAAGGCGATTTGGTGCTGGCTGACCACACCGTTAACGTGGATCATCCCGGCGTTAAGAAATCGCTTGAAATCCGCTATCAAGCGGAGCATGTAGACAAATCGGTAACACCGTATCCGGAAATTATTTCACAAAAACTTTCCTATCGTCCTCTATACTTTAACGGGCAAGCGAGCATGCTGCCGATCGGCTCCTGGATGATCGGAGAAGCAGGCGGTACGAATGAATTTACTGCTAACTTTGAAACCGTTTTCGCTCCAATGCCTAAAAACAACAAGGAAGATCCTGATGGCTATACCGCTATGAGCTCCAATTTTGTCGGTGTTGTCTCGACTTCCAAGCATAAGGAAGAAACGTATAAATTCCTGCGCTTCTTCACGACTGAAGGACTTCCAATGATGAAAAAGTATTTGTCATCCTGGAAGAAGGAAGATACGGCTGCTGCGATTGACGTTCTCATCCAAGCTTCCAAGGATCCTTCTAAGGTAGATAAAGAGTCGCTGCTGTACACGCTCAATGCTTCAAAGGCAACTACAAGAGATATTCCGGTTGCTTATACGGAAGAAATCAACAAAGCCTATATGGAGCAATTCGAGCTTATGCTTTTGGGCGAGCAAAATGTAGAGGAATCATTAGCTAAAGCCAAGGAGCAAATTGAAAAGGTAGTAGCTAATAATAAATAGCAACAGCTCAATAAAATAGAATAGACGATCGAGGCAGGGGAGTGAGCAGATGTGCACTCTCCTTCTGTTATAACTCAACGTTCGCAATGCGATTGCCCATCGAGTTGGCTTGCTTCGCCGCAGAGTAAACCGAGCAATGATGAACTTCTAAGGGTTGCCACAAACGCTATTTGTGCAAAAATGACAGCTCAAATTTTCTAACGGTCGCTATTGCGCTTAATTTCCCAAAAAGCATTGATTTTGCTCAATAAATGGTACAATAGCGCCCATGACAACCGTTATAATATTAATTTGGTCAAAAACATCGAAATAGCCTCGCTGGCAACCGTTAACGCAATTTTGACAGTTGATTGTAGGATATGTGTTACGAAGCGGCTGCATGCTAGGCATTATTTGTGCCCCTGACTTCATGAGTCTGGGGGTTTTGTTTCCTGTATCATCGGTAGACGTGCCTTTCCAAAGGACGGCGGAGCCGTTTCACCTTTAAATCAACAACAAAGAGGTCAAACTTATGAAGCAGAATTCATCGATGCGTCGTGTCTCACTGCGCCAGAAGCTTATCCTATCCTCGATCCTATGTCTTATGCTGCCTGCTGTTATTACCCTTATCGTATCCAGTGCCAACACTAAGAGCGTCATTCAGCGCCAAGCAATTGATAATGCGCTAGGTTCGCTAGAAGTAATTGACCGCTATATTGAAAATATGGTTAATAAAATGCTGTATGTCACTAACTTTGTCCAGTTCGATAGTGAGATTCAATCCATTGTGAGGCAAAAATCAAAAGCCGATATAGACGACAGCAAAGCGCAGTTTGTTGTCGATTATTTTAACACCAAAAAAATTACCGAAAAGCTGAACAATGTTTCTTTCCCTGGAGAAAGAACGCATATTTCAATCGTTTTAAATAACGGAACGACCTACACGAATTATACGAACCTGCTTTATGATGCTGCACAGATCGTGCATGAGCCCTGGTTTAAGCATTTAAATGATATCCATTCTTCTTACAACTACTGGATCGGCACGCATCCTGCCTATTTGGAGGATGACCGCGAGGAAGGCCGTTATTATATTACGATTGCCCAGACGATCAAAAGCTTCTCCTCAAAGCCGGATGGATATTTGATCGTCAGCTTGAGCGAAGAACAAATCAGCCATATATTTCCTAAAAATAAATCCAATCATGAGTTTATGCTGCTGGATTCTAACGGCACGATACTTTCTCATATGGATGCAAGCCAAATTGGACAGCCATTTTCTCACTTTGATGAAATAGATGAGCAATCAAGCTCCAGCATTATTAAGGTAGGCCGTGAAAAATTTCTGCTGCTTGACCGTAAGCTATCGATATCGGACTGGAGATTGGTGAGCATGGTGCCCTACGAGGAGGCGCTGTCGCAGATTAACGCAGTGCAAAGTACGAATGTTATTGTGCAGGCGCTGTTCTTTATTCTGTTCTTGCTCATACTCGTTACGTTGGTCAGACAATTTACTAAGCCGATCTTTAAGCTGAGCCGTGCCGTATCGAAGGTAGAGTCAGGCAATTTGCAGTATCGCACCCGTATGCAAGCAAGTGATGAGATTGGCCAGTTGGGGCAGTCCTTTGATCAAATGCTCGATAGGATCGAGGAGATGATTCATCAGGTTACGCTGGAGCAGGCAGGCAAACGCAAGGCGGAGCTGGAAATGCTGCAGGCGCAAATCAATCCGCATTTTTTATTTAATGTGCTTAATTCGATCCGGCTGAAGATCAAGCTGGGCGGCGATGATAAAAATGCGGCTTTAATCAGCTCGTTGTCCTCCTTGCTGCGCATGACGATTAACCGTAACAATGAATTCGTTACACTTCATGAGGAAGTAGAAACGGTAGTACATTATTTTAAGCTGATGAATTTCAGGACGAATGATTCGAACGAGATTCATATCGATATATTGCCAGAGACAGCGCTGATCGAAGTGCCGCGTTTCGTTATACAGCCGATTATTGAAAACTCGCTTATACATGGACTTCAGGATCATTCAGGGCTTATTTCGATTACGGCCCATAATGAGAATGGCTGCTTGCATGTTCAAATAAGCGATACAGGCCGCGGCATGAACGGGGAGGAGCTGAGTCAGCTTCTTGACAGGCTGGCTTCGGATAAGCAAGCGGCTGCAAAAAAGGAAGAGGTTCATAAAGGGCTGTCAGGCATAGGCCTCAAAAATGTATTTGAGCGGTTAAAGCTAATATATGGCGAAGATTTTCAATATGTAATTGAAAGCAAACTAGGCTTAGGGACGATAATTACTTTGAAAATACCTTTAAGGCGTGGTGAATAGCATGCTTAACATTATGCTGGTAGATGATGATTTTCCTGTGCTTGAATATTTGCTGCAGGCAGTTCCCTGGTGCTCGCTAGGCATGCAGGTACAGGGCTGCTATGAAAATGGCTTGAAGGCTCTGGCTGCCGCAGAGGAGCAGCTGCCTGATATTTTAATTACCGATATTGGCATGCCGCATATGAACGGGCTTGAGCTGATTCAAAAAATGAAGGAGCTGCAGCCGCGGCTGAAGGTGGCCATATTATCGTGTCATAATGAATTTTCTTATGCGCAGCAGGCAGTGAGGCTGCAGGTAGACGATTATATTTTAAAAGAAACAATAGAAATAGAGTCCGTCGTCGCGCTGCTTCAGAAGCTTGCCGCACAGCTTAAGGAAATGGATAAGGAAAGCGGCCGTATTAATCGGCTGCAGCAAATGAAAAACGAAAGTGCGTATTTGCTGATGGACAAATTTATGAACGCTTTGCTTTATCATCCGCCTCTATTTCCTGAACGGCTTGCCGAGCAGGCTAAAGATAATGGTATCGATTTTTCGAGAACGGCCTATATTCCTGTCGTTTGCATCATAGACCGATACGAGGAGGCTAAGAAACGGTTCGTTTCTGCGGACAACTTTACATTCGCGATAGGTAATGTGATTGAGGAGCTGACACAGGGACCGGAGAAAGTTGCTATATTTCGCCATTCGTCAGGAAAGGTTATATTGCTTTTCCCTGCTGACTATATGAAGCATCGTCATTATGGCGTCTATGAGCGGGAGCAAATGCTTGGCAATATTCAAAGGGCGCTTACTAAGTTTTTGCGGATTCATGTTTCGTTCGTAATCGGAGACAAGGCGAACGACGAAGTAATGCTTAGAGAAAGCATATTGCGGCTGCTTGCTCATGCAGTGGAGGCGCGTTTCTATTCAAAGCCTGGCGTGCTGATTTGCACTCGTCCTGCACAATATTCCAGTGAGGATCTATATATTCACTATGCAACAGCGCTTAATCAATTTATTCAAATTGCAATCGAGCAAGCTGCGGACCGCGTTGATGCCGTTATTAGCTGCTGGGCTGATTTTATAGCGGGCAAGCTTTATGAGCCGAAAACGGTTAGAGAATGGTTTTTGAAAATTATGATGGATTTGCAGCTGAAATTTAAATCGCTGCAGCATTTCCGCTCAGATTATACGCTGGAGGTGCTGCATCAGTCTGTGCTGAATGCCGAATCGCTGGACCAGCTGCTGGAAATGGTTGCTTCAGTTCTGAACAGTACTTTTCCGGTTATGGATAAGGTCTATATGCAAAATCAGCGTAAAGAAATTACAGACGCGCAGCTTTATGTGATGCGAGCTATCAGCAGAAGAGTGACACAGGAAGAGGTTGCAGATTATTTGCATCTGAATCCGAGCTATTTCAGCAGGCTCTTTAAAAAGGAGACGGGCGAAACGTTTGTAGAGTTTACAACGAGAACAAAGATGGAAAAGGCCAAGGAGCTTATTGACCAAACGGCAAGCACGGTAGAGGAGCTTGCTGAGAAGCTTGGCTATGATAATAAAAGCTATTTTTTGAAATGCTTCAAAGCGTTCACAGGCTTTACGCCGAGCGAGTACGCCAGAAAACAAAGAAGCAATCAGATTTAGGGCATAGCTGCTTTTTTTTAGATTGCAGTGCTGTCAGGGATGATGTATATTAATTAGTATAATATTTATATTAATTGGAGGGAGTGGGTTGAACGTGCAATTCGAGCAGTTGAAGGTACAGGCATTTGCGACTCGCCAGCAGATGGGCGAAGCGGCAGCAGCGGATGTAGCCAATCATATGAAGCAATTGCTGTCAGAGCAGGACAGCATACGTATGGTATTTGCAGCGGCTCCATCGCAAAATGAATTTTTGCATGCGCTAGTCCATACAGAAGGCATCGATTGGTCGAGAGTGACGGCATTTCATATGGATGAATATATCGGCTTGCCGGCTGATGCTCCGCAGCGCTTCAGTCAATTTTTGCAGGAGCGGTTATTCCAGCTGGTTCGTCCGGGACAAGTGCATTTAATTGATTGCAGCAGCACAGTTGACGAGGAGTGCGAGCGTTATAGCAAACTGATTACAGAAGCGCCTATCGATATAATTTGCTTAGGTATCGGCGAGAACGGTCACATTGCGTTTAACGATCCGCCGGTAGCAGATTTTAATGATTCATTTGTTATTAAACCGGTAGAGCTTGATCTGCCTTGCCGCCAGCAGCAAGTCAATGACGGATGCTTCCCAGCGGTAGATGCTGTGCCAACGCATGCTTTGACGCTGACGATTCCAACGATGATGGCCGGCAAACGGCTGTTTTGTATGGTGCCGGGTCCAACTAAGCGTGAAGCTGTAACGCGCACCTTGCATGATGAGATATCAACCGCTTGTCCTGCTACTATTTTGCGGACTCATTCTAATTGTACGTTATATGTTGATGCCGACTCTTATGAAGGGGGGCGCAATTGAGATGGCCTGCGCGGCTGATGCTGCTGTGAAGCAGCTTGAAGGAATTGATTATCGAACAGGCGAAGCCATTCAAATCATATGGAATAATGGTATGATAGATGCTGTAAAACCAACCGAAAAACATCGTGAGATGCCTATTATTGCGCCAGGCTTTGTCGACTTGCAAATTAACGGATTTTGGGGGATAGATTTCAATACCCCTCCTATTGAAACATCAGCTGTGCACGAGGTTACTAGAAAGCTGTGGGCACAAGGCGTAACGACCTATTATCCGACGGTTATTACGAATGCTCCGCATACGATCGAGGAGATGGTGCGCTCTATCGCAAAAGCTTGCGGGGAAGACGCGCTGACAGCGGCCAGCATTGCAGGCATTCATGTGGAAGGGCCTTTTATATCGCCAGAGGATGGCCCGCGCGGCGCTCATAGCAAGCAGTTTGTCAGACCGCCGGATTTTGCCATGTTCGAGCGCTGGCAGGAAGCGGCTGGAGGCTTGATCAAACTGATAACGCTTTCGCCGGAATGGGATGAGGCGCCTGCGTTTATTCGCGACTGTGTCCGTTCGGGAGTGGCCGTATCTATCGGCCATACTGCTGCTAGTAGCGTTCAGCTGGAGGCGGCAGTCGAAGCGGGCGCCAGCTTGAGCACCCATCTGGGCAATGGCGCTCATCAAATGCTGCCCCGTCACCCTAATTATATTTGGGACCAGCTTGCTAACGAAAAATTGTCTGCAACTGTAATTGCTGACGGTTTTCATCTGCCGACAGCTGTACTCAAGGTGATGCTGAAAGCTAAGGGCAACCAATTGTTTTTAGTGAGCGATGCGGTTTATTTGAGCGGTCTGGAACCAGGAGAGTATGAGACGCATATCGGAGGCAAGGTGGTACTGACCGAGGAAGGCAGGCTGCATCTGGCACAGGATGCGCGCTTGCTCGCCGGCTCGGCTCAGATGCTCGGCCGGGGTGTTGAGCATCTGGTATGTACAGAGACGGCTGACTTGAGGCAGGCATGGGATATGGCATCTATCCTTCCGGCAAGCTTTATGGGTCTTCATGCCAGGCAGGGACTTAGTCCCGGAGCGCCAGCTGATTTGATTGCATTTGATTGGGCAGGCAACGAAAATGCTCCATTGAAGATTAAGGAAGTATACAAGCAAGGGAAGCGAGTATTTGATGCGGGCTTGTAAGCAGCCGATCACTTAATCGAATGCGATAAGCACTTCTTCCCATGCTTGAATCACGTTAGCGGCTGCGCCGATGCAGCTTGCAAGCGGGAATAGCTCGGAACGTGCCAGCTGCAGCTTATCAACCGTGCTGGACACGGAGCGTGCTTTAAGTTGTTTTTCTATGATCGGAAATAGATAGTCAGACACTTCCATCAACGGACCGTCGCAAATAATCAACTTGGGATTCAGCAGATTGGTAACGTAGCTTAGCGCTTGTCCGATTTGCTCGCCAACTTGATCCAGCTTCTCGACAACAGGAGAGCTGCCTTGCTTCAGCTCCGCTGCTATCCATTCCATTGCATCAAGCGGTGCTTGATGCGTTGCGGATACGCTATATGGCTTTAAGCGTTTCATAATGGCCGGCAGGCTGATGGATGTTTCCAGGCAGCCGCGATTGCCGCAGCCGCAAAGCTCGCCGCCCGGCTCAGTCACAATATGGCCCAGCTCGCCGGCAGCATTGACGTCGCCGCGCAGGATCATATTGTTCATCATAATGCTGCAGCCAACGCCGTTGCCAAAATAGCAGTAGACGAAGTTGGAAACACCTTGTCCGAGGCCATGCCAAGCTTCGCCCAAGGAAGCAAGCTTAACGCTGTTGTCGAGCTGCATCGGCAAACCGATTTTGTCGCTAAGCAGCTTAAGGAAAGGAATGTTGTTCCAGTTCAGATGGCTGGAGCGGATAATGGTGCCTGTCTCTGCATTCATAAGGCCGGGAACGCCGATGCCCATTCCGATGCAGCTGTCAATCGGATATGTGCGGAGCAGCTCGCGGACGCCAAATTCAATGGCAAGCACGGCATGTTCAGGCGTGCAGGCTTGCAGCGGTACAGAGAAGGAATGAATCGGCTTTGCATGCAAGTCAGTAACTGTCCAATGAATGACAGTCGATGTAAGCTGAATGCCGATCGCCCATTTCTTGCTGGCATTAAAATGAATAATAATTGGCTTCCGCCCAGCGGTCTGCGTTTCTTGAGGACCGCGCTCGATTATAAAATCGTGGGCGAGCATTTCGTCCACGATGGAATTAACTGTATTTTTATTAAGCTTCAGCTCATTGGCAACCTCTACGCGAGAAGTGATGCGCTTTTGCTTAATTAACTGATAGACCAGTCTTCTATTGATATCCTTAGCGATGGTAGGACCACGGCCTCTGGACTTGGTCATTGAAGCTCACCTCGTATTTGAACATAGTCACTTTTTCGAAATAGTCTTATTCGAACGGTGATCTTATCATAGCAGGGAGATTACAAATATTGCAACCAAGGATAAACGGCTTCGCCGTTCTTTAGAAAGGCGCGTTGACCGATGAAATAGAGGAACAAGGGTATAAGTTTAAAACTATACTTTCCTAGTATTTCAAGCAAAAAGCAGGAGAGGGGCTATACGATGGAGAAACTGAAATTTGCAATTATTGGCTGCGAACACGGGCATATTTCAATTTTTATGGAGGAAATGCAGCAGCTTGGACATGAGGGCATAGGCATTTACGAGCCGCGCAATCATGAGCTCGCAGCAGCGATGTCGGAGAAATATAATATTCCGATAATTGACGATGCTGAGCAGCTGATTCAGGAAGCCGATATTGTTGGCAGCGCTGCGATCAACAATGAAAAAATTGATATTGTAGAGCGCTGCGAGCGCGCGGGCAAGCCTATTATGATCGACAAGCCTGCTGTGACTAATCGCCGCGATTTTGAACGGCTGAAGGCGGTAATTGAAAGAGGGAAAATTGAAGTCGGCATGCTGCTTACTGAGAGATTCCACCCTTCGATTTACACGCTGAAGCAAAAGATCGATCAGGGTTTGCTTGGGGATATTGTCACTATAAGCATGCGCAAGCCTCATTTGCTGAATCCTGACAAGCGCCCGTCTTGGTTTTTTTCAAAAGAGCAATGCGGCGGCATTTTAATCGATTTGCTTATTCATGATTATGATTTGCTGCGCTGGTTTACGGATACAGAAATCGTGAAAACGCAGGGGAATATGACCAAGCGTCTGCTTCCTGAACATCCTGGTTTCTATGACACAGTCAGTGTACAGGTCGTTATGGAGGGCGGAGTTACGGCGCAGCTGTATGCCGATTGGTATACGCCGGGCAAAAGCTGGACCTGGGGAGACGGCCGTATTTGCGTAACAGGCACGGAAGGCTTTGCAGAGCTGCGCCTTGCAGGAGATCCTTTTGTAGAGAAAGAATCACTCTTCCTATGTACGACTAATTCTGAAGAGCCGGCTAAGGTGGAGCTTACAGAAGCGGCAGCCTCTATTAGCGGAGATTTTATTAACCGGGTAAGAGGAGAGCAGTTCCTGTTAAGCAGCGAGGATATTCTTGCTGCGACGCTGGCTACGATTGAAGCAGATGAGCAAATTGAAATTATTAACATAAAGGAAGGTGTGCGTATATGAGCGACCAAGCGTTGAAAATTGGCATGATCGGACTGGATACCTCGCATGTAACAGCTTTTTCAGATCTTCTGAATAATAAGGACAATACTTATCATGTGCCTGGCGGAAAAGTAGTTGTTGCTTATCCGGGCGGTTCGTCTGACTTTGAACTAAGCTACAGCAGGGTAGAAAATTTCACGAAGGAGCTTAAGGAGAAGTACGATGTGCAAATCGTGGATTCGCCAGAGGCTGTGGCAGAGCAAAGTGATGTTGTTTTGCTGGAATCGGTAGACGGAAGAGTGCATCTTGAGTTGTTCAAGCGCATTGTTCAGTATGGCAAGCCGGTATTTATCGATAAGCCAATGGCAGTGAGCTACAGCGATGCGGAGGAAATATTCCGTTTGGCGAACGAGAACAATATCCCGATTATGAGCTGTTCGTCCCTTCGCTATGCAGAGGGTTTGCAAGCGGTTCTTGCCGATGATCAGCATGGCGACATTTTCGGCATCGATTGCTATGGCCCGCTCGCAATGCAGGAAACACAGCCTGGCTTGTTCTGGTATGGCATTCATACCGTAGAAATGCTGTTCCGCGCTTTGGGCACAGGCTGTGTGGAAGTACGCTCTGTCACGAATGAGGACCATGATCTCATTGTCGGTACATGGGCTGACGGACGTATCGGCACCATTCGCGGCAACCGCAAAGCAAATCATCAGTTCGGCGCAGTTGTGCATAGAGATAAAGGCAGCCAGTTTGTGGATGTGTACGCACATGCAAAGCCTTATTATGCCAGCATGCTGGAAAAAATTATGGTTCTTTTCCAAACAGGAAAAGCAGATATCGAGCAGGCCGAAACGCTGCAAATTATCCGCTTTATCGAAGCGGCCAACGAGAGCAGAAAGACGGGTCAAACCGTTAAGCTTTAGGTGGACTAGATACATGAAATCCACTTAGAATCGTTTTTTCGATAAAAAAGGTGAATCTAGATGCATAAAATGTAGTTAGTTACCACGGGCACTTGTCTACTCTCCCTTGTATACTTATTCAGCAGCCTGAGGTTATTGGGGCTGGGTTGTACAAGGTAGTCGGCATACAGTTCTTTATTGCAGCTATTTTAAAATTATAATGGGGTGACTCGAGTGAGCAAAACGATGAAATGCGGTATTTTGGGTGCAGGTGTTATTTCGAAAATTCATGCGTTAGCGATTCAAGAAGTTTCAAGAGCTGAAATTTATGCAGTTTGCGATACCGATTTGGAAAAGGGCAAGCAGTTTGCCGAGACCTACGGCGCGCCTCATGTATTTACATCCCTGGACGAAATGCTGCAGCTGGAGGAATTAGATATCGTTCATATTTGCTTGCCAAGCGGTATGCATGAGGCAGCTGCGATTGCATGCGCCAATGCTGGGAAGCATATTTTGTGCGAGAAGCCGCTGGATATTAGACTTGAGAAAATCGACAACATTATTGAAGCTGCGGATCGCAATAAGGTGAAGCTGGGCTGTGTATATCAGCGCAGAACGATGCCGGAGGCAATTGCGGCAAGACAGGCGATCCGTGACGGCAAGCTGGGCCGTATGGTGCTGGGCGACGCTTACCTGAAGTATTATCGTAGTCCTGAGTACTATCAGAGTGCCGGCTGGCGCGGAACATGGGAGCATGATGGCGGTGGAGCTCTTATGAACCAAGGCATTCACGGCATTGACCTTGTTCAATGGATGATGGGAGATATCGTGTCTGTATTCGCTCATACTGCTGCATTGGTACGTGATATTGAAGTAGAGGATACTGCAGTAATCGTTTTAAAATATGCCAATGGCGCATTTGGCGTTATTCAAGGAACAACCTCAGTCTATCCTGCGCAAGAAACTAGGTTTGAGCTGCATGGCGAGAAGGGCTCTATTATATTTGGCGACGAAGGCATTAAAACGTGGGAAGCGATAGATGGCGAGCTTGAAAAGCCTGCTTCGCAAAGCGATGCCGGCAACCCGGGCGCGGATCCTTCCAAAGTTGCGCATGCAGGCCATATCATTCTGCTGGACGATTTGATCGACTGCATTATAGAGGATAAAGAGCCGCTCGTTAGCGGTGCAGAAGCGCGTAAAGCGGTGGCTGTTATTATGGCGATCTATGAATCCTCGCGTACGGGCAAGGAAGTATTCCTGTAATTATATTTAGTTATTAATGAAGATTTAAAGTTAAGCCTTGCTGCTGCAAGGCTTTTTTGTATTAGTAGATCAGCCAACTACTGATTTGTTTTTTTATGTGCTAGCCTAACAGTATGATAGGTATAATCAGAAGCCACTACAAAAGCTACAGTATTTATTCACACAAACTCAACCCAAGCTCTCTTCTCTTGATTTCTAACGAATCGTGAGAGCGTTATTTCGCCTAAAAAGCTCCTTTTGAAAATCTAACGAATCTGTACGATCTTATTTGCCCCTAACAGTGCCAAAATGAGTGAAAAGTTCACACATAGCGCAACAGATCTACGTTACATTTTTAAACCAGCTGATTTTTGCCAAATAGCGCATCTGTGCTTCGTTACATTTCTAAACCAGCTCATTTTCGCTAAGTAGTAACTTCCCTTTCGATTGCTATTGCCGTATCCACAATTAATCAACTTCCTACTGCGCTTCGTTGAATTATGCCAGATCGCGAGCGGTAACAAGAAATAATCGGCTTGATGACGAAGTGTCATTAGAGTACATGCGCGGCAACTGATCTGACGCTGTATAGCTATTAAAGCCGATGGCTACAAGGCTTCAGCAACATATGGGCTAATGATTATTGAGTTTATCAATTGTAAGCGCTTTAATTGGGATGGAAAGCTAATACGAGTGACAAGAAGAAGGAGGAAAGGATAAGATGCAACATAGTAATGCGGGCCCGCTAAAGAGTACTACGTTGTCTGAACATGAAAAATGGCAAAGTTCCAGGACAGGTATGAATGAACATGGTTTAATAAGCAGTACTCCATCGGGGCATGCAAAACCAGCAGTCAGTAGTCAGTACATGCATAACAATCAACCAGCCTATCATATTCAGTCACAAAGCAAAGAACAGTATATGAAGCATTTTTTCAACTGGAGCAGATTACATAAGTCACGGGTGCGCGTGATCGCGGCATGGTTAGTGGTGGTTGTGCTTTTTGCAGCTATTGTGGCGCCTGTACAAGCTATGCCTATATATGAAGCGTTGGAGAATGAAGCATATGCAACTGGGGCACTGGAAAAAGTGGCAGCGGGGGCATTAGATGAGGATGCATCCATTGCGGGGACAGTTGAAGGGGTGTCTTTAGAAGGGTCTTTAGAAGGGGGATCGCAAGAAGTATCCGCAGCAGAAGAACCAAAAGAGGAAGCCTCCACAACAGGTGCACCTGAAGAAGATAACTCTATAGAAGGCGCGGCAGTGCTAGCTGCATTAGAAGCGGAAAATACGGCGTGGGTCTTTCGTGCGTTTGGTTCGAACACGGCCGCTTCCCGTAATCCGGAGCCCGAGCTTCAAGAGGATGGAGCAATCAAGCTTGAGGCTTCTGGAGGAAAAATAGCACAGGGCGACGAAGGCTTATCGTTCTACTTTCAGCAGCTGCCGGCTGAGGAAGACTTTGAGTTAGCAGCAACTGCAAAGGTGGTTCATTTTAATAGTCAAAGCTCGATAAGCACGCCTAATCAAAAGTCGTTCGGCTTCATGCTGCGCAGCGAAGTTGGCGAGCATGGCGATTCCACGAAGCAATCTTCGAATTATGTTGCTGTTGGAGCACTGGACACGGACATGAAGGCTTTTTATCAAAATAATGGTGTGCTTACTAAAGGGATGCCATATAGCCAGGCTAATAAGCCAGGGGCGAATGAGGTTTACCAGATTAGCTTGAAAAAGTCAGGTGAGCTGTATATTGCCTCGGTTAACGGGGAGCTTTCGGTATTTACAGCAGCAAATATGTGGGGCAGCTCGATTTACGCAGGTTTTTTTGTGGCAAGAGATGCGAGCATTCAATTTTCAGATTATAGCCTTACTATAGAGAGCAATAAAGCGGCTTCCCTCGAAATTAATGCGGAAAATATGAAAAAAACATATTTGGTCGGTGAAGCGCTGCAAACAGAAGGCCTTCAGGTAACGGCCGTTTATGAGGATGGAACGCGTGTAAGTCTTACAGAGGATCAATATGTGGTGACGGGCTTTAATAGCGGCATTGAAGGAACCAACTCGATTCAAATTCATTATGGAGGGCAGAGTGCGTCGCTGGCTTTATCGATTGTCCCGCTTTCTATAACTGAGCTTCAAGTGAAATATTATCCTGCCAAAACGGATTATTATATCGGTGATTTTTTCGATCCAGATGGACTGGTCATTACTGCTGCTTACAATAATGATCAAACAGCTGAGCTGGAGAAAGCCGATTACAAGTTACTTATAAATGGTACGGTCGCAGATTCCAGCTATAAATTGCTAGAGGCGGGCAGCTATACGGTATTAGTAGAAGCGAATGATATGCCTGAAATAACGGCATCTTTTGCTATCGAAGTGAAATCTTCATTATTGACAGAGCTGGTGCTGAAGCAAGAACCGGTGAAAAAGCTTTACTACCTAGGGGACGAGCTTGATCTGACAGGCATAATCTTAACTGCACAGTATAATGACGGATCTGAGGTACGCCTCATGAACGGCGAATATACCGTCTCATTTTTAGACAGCTCAACTGCGGGAATGAAAGAAATTACAATCACTTATAAGGACAAGGAGCTTAAGCTTCAAATCGAAGTTAGGGAGAGGAAGCTGCAAGCTATTGCAATTACGCAATACCCGCGTACGACGTACTCGGTTGGCGAGCCCTTCTCTAACTCTGGACTATTAGTATCGGAAGTTTACGACAACGGTGACACCGAATTGTTGGACAGCTCTCAATATACAATCGATGCTTCTCAGTTTGATTCCACTCAAGCCGGGACATACGTAATCTCCATCATTCCTGTAAATACCGAACTTGCGACGGTTTCCTTGCCGGTAACGGTACGCGAAGAAGCTGAGCAAGAGTGGGGCACTATTCGATTTGGACAATCGACCTCTACAACTAATAACAAGGTTACTGTACTGGAGGATGGAACAATCCGGCTGGAGGCCTTGGGCGGGAGCGCAGGCAAAATAACAGGGGATCATGATGGCATCTCCTTTTACTACACGGAGCTCGATGCTATTGCAGACAACTTTGAATTAAGCGCGGATATTAAAGTTATTGAATATGCCAAGCCAAATCATGACGGACAAGAGTCCTTTGGCCTAATGGCGCGCGATGCTATAGGCGCAGCAGGCAATTCCAGTGTGTTTGCTTCGAATATCGCGGCAGTCGGCGGATTCAGCGGCTCGACAACCAATCCGAACGGCACGCAGCTATTTGCCAGAACAGGGGTAGCTTCTCCGGATGGAGCAGGCAGTGAAGGGATCAAGTCAATTATGCTGCGCAACGAGCGGCCGGCTCCGGGCAACACAGTTCCAGCCCAGCCGTATCGCTTGACGCTGGCTAAAACAAACAGCGGATTTATCGGGCGTATTAATGACGAGCCGGAGCAGCTGCTGTTTGAACCGGATATTTTGAGCGTTCAAAATAATCGGTTGTATGTCGGATTCTATGCGGCCCGATTAGCAACTATTGAAGTGAGCAATGTACAGTTAAAAATAAGCGCCGCCGATACGGATGAGCCTCGTCGCCTGCCGCCTCCAGCTGCAATTGAGCCGCAGGTTCAGGTCGTATCCCTGGACAAAACAGCTGACACGAGTTATAAACTGATTGTGAAAGCGAATGTCAATGGTTCCATATCGGTGAAGCAGGGGCAAATATCTATTGCAGATGAAATTGCGGTACAAAAAGATCAAGAGACGAGAATACCTGCTCAGTTGGCGTCAACTGGACATACAAATTTCAGTATTGTATTTTTGCCCGATGATAGCCAGTATTTGACGTCTTACAATAAAATAGTCACTAATTTTACGGTGCGAGTAAAAAGCTTTACCGGGGATATCTACGTCTCCCCAGAGGGAATAAGCTCGGCAGCGGGGACGCGTGAACAGCCTATTGATTTGGATACGGCTATCGCATTTGTCCAGGCGGGCCAGCGGATCATTATGCTTGACGGCCGATATGTGCGCAGCAGCAAGCTAGAAATAGCCAAATATAATGACGGCAAGCCGGGCAAGATGAAGTATCTTGTTGCCGATACGGGTGCTGTTCCTATTTTAGATTTCGATAAAAAATCAGAGGGAGTCGTGCTAAGCGGCAGCTACTGGCATATCAAGGGGCTGGACGTAACCCGTTCAGCTGGAAATACAAAAGGATTTACAATCGGAGGAAGCTATAACATAGTGGAAAGCAGCCGCTTCTATGAAAATGGCGATACAGGGCTGCAAATCAGCCGTACTGACAGTACAGAAAACGACCGCTCAAAGTGGCCGTCCCATAACCTGATCTTAAACAGTACGTCCTTTGACAATCGTGATCCTTCCGACAATAATGCAGACGGCTTTGCTGCCAAATTAACCTCCGGCGTTGGCAACGTGTTTAGAGGCTGCATCGCCCATAACAATATTGACGACGGCTGGGATTTGTATACGAAGGCAGGCACGGGAGCTATAGGGGCTGTATTGATTGAGGACAGCATTGCATACAACAACGGATTTTTAACAAGCGGCGTTACAGGCGCCGGCGATAAGAACGGCTTCAAGCTTGGCGGAGAAGGCATTCATGTGCCGCATAAAATTGTTAATAGCATCGCCTTTGGCAATGGCGCATACGGCTTTACAAGCAACAGCAATCCAGGCGTAATTGCTGTCAACAATATTGCTTTTGATAATAAAGGCGGCAACCTGAGCTTTACAACCTACAGCGGCATTGCGACTGACTTTACGATCGACGGCTTTATTTCCTATCAGAACAGCAGTGCAGCCAAGGATAATTACCCGGCTTCCCTGCAAGCGAACAATAATTACTTGTTTGATGGAGAGGTTTCTAAAAATAAGGCGGGGACGATATTGCAGGACCGCCATTTTGCGAGTTTAATACCGAGTCTGCCTTATCAACGGGCTGCAGACGGGTCTATTATTAGAGGTAGCTTCTTGCAATTTATTGCGCCAGGAACTTATCCTGGAGCAGGCGGCAATAGCGGGATTACTTTGCCAGAGAACAAAGTGAACGGTTCTACAATTGAACTGGTCGCCAAGAGCGATAATGGCAGGCTAATTGCCAGCGTCAGTGAACAGCAGCTGAGACAAGCGATTGAAGGAGCGGAATCCCAAGCGGGCACACAGTTTGTAGTGTTTCAGATGAAGGCAGCTGGGGATGAAAGCGGCTATGAGGTAACATTGCCAGGCTGGGTATTGGCAGGTCAGGAGCAGTCACGCGATATTGTACTGGCATCTGAGCTTGCGACGCTAAGGCTTCCTAGCCGCTTGCTAAACAATACACATTGGCAGCAATCGGATTTGCTTACAATAGCTGTTTCAGCTGACCCTAATAAAAAGATCTGGGAGCTGCGTTTGCTCCATAATGGCGAGCCGATAGACAGCTTCGGCCTGATGGCGCCTTATGAGCTGCACGCCACCTATATGCTGGAAGGGAAAGAGATTGACAATCCGGAGCTACTAGCGATTAAACATGTGGATGAAAATGGTAACACTACAGCTGTAGCAAGTGGAAGATATGATCCGATTAGTGGTGAGGTTTCGTTTACAGCAGTACGGGTCGGTATATTTAAGCTTATATTTGCTCCCAAAACGTTCGCCGATTTGCAGCAGACGCCATGGGCGAAGCGGGATATAGAGGTGATGGCTTCCAAAGACATCATTAATGGAATGTCAGAGGAACATTTCGCCCCGGAAGCAGCTATAAAGAGAGCAGATTTTGTTCGATTAATTGTAAGAGCGCTTCAACTAACCGGCGCTGCAGCCGATGCCTTTGCGGATGTTAAGCAGACTGACTATTATTATGAAGATATTGCGATAGCGAAGCAGCTTGGAATAATAGCCGGCAAAGGAAATAATAGCTTTGATCCGCGCGGAGTTATTACGAGAGAAGAGATGTTTGTTATTATGTCGCGCGCGCTGCAGGCTGCAAATCTATTACAGAAAAAAGCAGATGAGACGCTTTTATTGGATAAGTATACGGATTACAGTCTTGTGGCTGATTATGCGAGTGCTCATATTTTGGCATTAGTGCAAATGGGGATCGTTAAAGGCGACGATAAGCGGCAATTAAAGCCGCAAGCATTATCTACAAGAGCGGAAGCTGCCGCTCTAATTTACAGACTCTACAATATAGCATGGCAATAGCATGAAAAGAAGCTCTGCGGCATTGTGCTGCAGGGCTTCTTCTTTTGTATTCGGCTGGTGCATTCGGCTTTCGATGCGATATCGACGATAAGGTAATAAACAATTGAAAGGAATACTGGGCGGTTGTTGCTTTCAATCAATCGATATGGTCACACGTTCCGCTATTTGCCTTAAAAACGCCGTTTTTCTAGTTTCGCGGTCACACATTCCGCTATATAGCTCTAAACGTGTCTTTATCTGCAATTTGTTGATCAATAACGGAACCTCTGTCACTTTGCTTCCTCAAAACTGCGATTTTGTACACAATAACGGAACCACTGACCAGCTAGAGAGAGTGTCGAGCCAATGGGAATAAAACAGCGAGTAATTGAAAAGAATACTGCTGTGATCCAGTTCGAGCGACCAGCCGCCGTTGCCCACAACGAATCAACACCATAAATTATCGCAAATAGCGCCGGTGGATATCGATTAATTGTGGGCAACTAATGATTAGCAATGTGATCGTAGTAACATCTCTTTCGATTGCTTGTTGCCCTATCCACAATGAATCGACACCTTCATCAGCCTCGTTACAAATTATAAAATTAATAACTTTTAATAAATAGGCTCAGAGGCCGTTTTCTCATGAAATATAAGAGTTTATTAGAACGGCAAAGCATGGCCCCAGGTTCTATCCTATTATTTTTGCACATAGTATAAACCATAAAGCGATTTAAGAGGAAGCAAGCATCAGGTATTAGTATCTAGTAACAAGAATAAACGACTATTGCTGTCCTTTGGACGAGCACGTTTACTGACGAAAGGGAAAAACTAGGCAACGTAATCTTATATAGGCTGAAAGGGGAAAGCATGAGAGTCGGCGCTAGAAGAGCAAACCGTTGGGGAGGCAGAAAGGTTCAGTCTTGGTGGCTGTTGTTCTTAACAGGTTTTATGGGATCAATAGTCCTATTCGCAGCCTATCAACTTAAAAGTGATCCGAGCAAGGAGCTGCTGTCTGCCTCTAAGATGCAGTACAGTCAGCAGAATGAGGAGCAGCAAAGTGAAGCTTATATATACGAGCTGCAAGATGGCAAGCTGCATCGCGTCAGCATGGAGCGGGCGGAAGCAAGCAATCAGATAATAATAGAGGAGCGTACTGGCTCGAGTGAGACGACCGGCACTGACAAAGTTAACACCGGCACATCCGGGGGGCAGAAGCCAGCTGCCAGCCAAAAGCCTCAAGCAAGCAGCAGTTCTGAACAAGCAGGCGGAGGTACGGACACCGGTACTAAGCGGGATCAAGAAAATGCTGAAGCAAATCATAGATGGCAAGATAAAACGGATTTGACCATTCAGGTTTATTTGACAAAGGAGAAAAAAGTAGAGTCGGTTCCGCTTGAAACCTACGTGCTAGGCGTGCTAGCAGGCGAAATGCCTATCGATTTTGAAATAGAGGCGCTGAAGGCGCAGGCAATTGCAGCAAGAACGTATGCGATACGAAGGCTGGAGCTGGGAAGAGATGAGCAAATGGAGAAGCTGGGCGCGGACGTGATGGATACAATTCGTCATCAGGTCTATATTTCCAAAAAGGAGCTTGAACAGCGTTGGGAGGGCGAGACAAAGAAGAGAAATCTGGAGAAGCTGCAGCTGGCGGTCGATCAGACTAGAGGCGAGGTGGTCACTTATAAAGGGGCGGCAATTGAGGCAAGTTTTTTCTCTACGAGCAATGGATATACTGAAAATGCGGAGGACTATTGGGGCAGCAATCTTCCGTATCTGCGCAGTGTAGCCAGTCCATGGGATGAACAGCTGTCACCCAGATTCGAGCAGCAGTTCACTTTTACGAGAGAAGAGCTGTATAAGAGGCTCGGCTTGAAAGGGAAGGAAGCGGGCAAGAAGCTCACGATGAAAGTAATAGAAAAGTCAGAAGGCAAGCGGATAAAAACTATGACTATTAACGGGGTAAAGTTTAGCGGGCGGGAAGTAAGAGAAAAGCTGGAGCTGGCGTCCTCTGAATTTACTTGGAAGATAGGAAAGAAAGAGATCGTATTTTACACACAGGGCTATGGTCATGGAGTCGGAATGAGCCAGTGGGGCGCTAATGGAATGGCTTTGGAAGGAAAGAGCGCCGCTCAAATTATACACTACTATTATAGTGATGTTGAGATAGAACAAGCTTCGAAACTTTCAATTGCGCAAAGCTCTTAAAAAAATAGTTTACCTCACGTATAAACCTGATAGATGTGGCAACAATGGGTAGTGAGGTGATAGAGAATGAATGACCAAAACAAAAATAAGACAAGTCAAAGACCTGAAGAAACTCCCAAAAAAGCAGTGGGAGCAGCGTCTGCCGTCAAATCTAGCAGTGGATGGAAGAGACTATTTGCCAAGCGTTGGGTATCTCCAGCGATCTTCATGGCCGCGGCAGCAATTATTGTAACCTTAATGTGGATCTATCAGGGAACGGACCCATCCGAGAAAACCTCCTTGCCGTCCAATCCAGCTGATGTTTCGCAAGAAGGCGAACCTTCGAAGACGGTGGAAGGAAACACAGACCCAGATCCGGAGGATATTGCGGTCGGCGGTGAGATGATGGAGTGGCCAGTAGCCAATATAATGGCGCTTCAAGTGGACACACCATTCTACGACACTAACGCAACTGCGGCTGAGAAGGAAGCGGCTCTTATTCAAGTGGACACGACCTTTATGCCGCATATGGGGATTGACCTTGTCGATCCGAATGGACAAAGCTTTGATGTAATGGCAGCTATGTCAGGAAAAGTCACTCATGTGCAGAAGCATCCTACGAATGGATCCATTATTGAAATCAGCCACGGCAATGGCCTGGTAACAGTTTATCAAAGCTTGGATAACGTTCAGGTTGAGCTTGGTACGGAAGTGAAGCAGGGAACAGTTATTGCAAAAGCAGGACGCAATGAGCTGGAAAAAGATCTTGGCGTACATTTGCACTTTGAAGCACGGCTGAACGGAGAAAATATTAATCCGAGCCAGTACATTCAAAAATAATGGTTGAAAACTTTTGCTGCGAGCGGCAGAGCTGCAAGCGGCAAAAAATCCAGCAATAGCAAGGAAAATGAAGGCCTTTGGGCAGAGTGAAGCGACTCTGCCTTTTTGGCATTTTATAAAAATGTTGTACATTCGGGCTTGTCAGGCTTGGACACAACGAATATATACTCGCCCCACTCATATAATGTACCAAACTATCTCGAGTAGGGAGGCGGGAACGTGCATGACTACATCAAGGAACGAACGAATAAAATAGGACGTTGTATCGTGGAGACTAGACAAACGGTACGAACGATCGCCAAGGAATTCGGCGTGTCCAAAAGCACGGTGCATAAGGATTTGACTGAGAGGCTGCCAGAAATCAATCCAGAGCTGGCCGATCAGGTGAAGCACATTCTCGAATACCATAAGTCGATACGTCATTTGAGGGGGGGAGAAGCGACCAAAATTAAGTATAAGAAAACAAATGCAAAAAAGCAGCGGGAGGTCCTAACGGCTAGTAAAAAATAATCAAGGATAAACGATTTCGCCTTCCTTTGGAAAGGCGGGCGCGTTTACCGATGAAATATAGGAACAGGAATAAAGTGAAAACTTATACTTTCCTATATTTTAAAAAATATTATGCAAAATAGGAAAATGCATGCAGGTTTTTTGTCTATTTTGGCGAATATTAATTAGGTTATTACTATTCGTTGGAGGACTTAAGCCTTATGCTAAGCAAGGATATTGGGATTGACCTTGGTACGGCCAATGTTTCTATTCATGTCAGAGGGAAGGGCATAGTTCTGGATGAGCCTTCCGTTGTAGCTATTGAAAGCGATTCGAAGAACGTGCTTGCCGTAGGCAGCGACGCGCATCGCATGGTAGGCAGAACGCCGGGCAATATTGTGGCAATCAGGCCGCTGCGCGACGGAGTTATCGCTGATTTTGAGATTACTGAAATTATGTTAAAAGCATTTATCGATCGTGTCGAAGGCCGCAAATGGCTTAGCAGGCCGCGCATTCTAATTTGCACACCAGCCAATATCACTTCCGTAGAGCAAAAGTCAATTCGCGAGGCTGCTGAAAAAAGCGGGGCTAAGGATGTATTTTTGGAGGATGAGCCAAAGGCTGCCGCGATAGGGGCTGGAATGGATATTTTTCAGCCTAGCGGCAACATGGTTATTGATATTGGAGGCGGTACGACAGATGTCGCTGTTCTTTCCATGGGCGATATCGTGACCGCCTCATCCATCAAGATTGCTGGCGACAAGTTTGACATGGCGATTATGAAATATATTAAAGATAAGTACAAGCTGCTAATCGGCGAAAGAACAAGCGAGGATATTAAGATTAAGATCGGCTCTGTTTATAGTGATGGCAGCAATGATGATATGGATATCCGAGGCCGCGATATGGTAACCGGCTTGCCGCTTACCGTTACAATATATACGAATGAAGTGCGCGAAGCGCTATGGGATCCGGTGATGTCAATCGTTTCGGCAGCCAAGTCTGTATTGGAGCAGACACCGCCGGAATTGTCGGCGGATATTATCGATCGCGGTGTAATTCTTACAGGCGGCGGCGCGCTGCTGGGCGGTCTTGACACGTTGCTCGCGGATCAGCTGAAGGTTCCCGTTCTTATAGCGGAGGACCCGATGCATTGTGTGGTGAAGGGTACCGGAATCCTGCTTGATCATCTGGATAAGCTTAAGAAATAGCTTGCGGATGAGCGCTTATTTTTACAGGTAGGACGTCTTAGGGGGACGTGCCGAAGCAGAAATAAGTCTCTGGTCGCATGGACGAGCTATTCAGCAACGCAAGCAGAAATCCGATAATATAGAAAAGATAATGCTTGTTGCAGATAAAAGCTTTGCCAAGATGTTTGCTTTGCAAATACATAGAAGCAAGACGCGCAGGAAAGTGTTTGTGCAAGAGACGCTTAGGAGGTAGACAGCATGCTAAGAGGTTTATACAGCGCCGCATCGGGCCTCATTGCCCAACAGCGCAGGCATGATACAGTAACGAATAATATCGCCAATATTAATACACCTGGCTACAAGCAAGTGGATGCGGTAACGCGCTCTTTTCCAGAAATGCTGCTTTCTGCAACTAGAGAAAATGGTATGCCAAGAACAGAGATTGGACGCTGGAACAGCGGCGTGTTTGCGGAGGAAGGCGTTACTACGCATCGTCAGGGAGATTTGGTTCAGACGAACCGGTTTGCTGACTTTGCTATTCTTTCGAATATAGAGGTGGCAGGTCTAACTTTTGATGCTTCAGGAAAAGCTGTGACTGAGGACGGAGAGATAGCTTATCAGCCGCAAGCTTTTTTTACGGTACAAGGACCTAATGACGAGATCCGCTATACGCGTGGAGGCAAATTTTCTGTTTCGGAGGATGGCTTTTTGCTTAGCAGCGACGGCTATCGGGTACTAGGCGCTAACCGGCAGCCTATACAGCTGCCTGCCAATACGACGATCGATCAGCTTACGCTTACCGAAGACAGAAGATTTATTGACCAAGCCGGCAACGATATCGGCATAGAGATGCTGATTTCCCGCATTAATAATCCGAATGAGCTGATTCGCGAGGGCAATGGCAACTTCCGCTTTGCGGATGAGGAACAAGTGGCGGAAGCGCTCGGAGCAGGCGAGCGTGTAGAGGTGCGCCAGGGCTTTATGGAACGCTCCAACGTTGATGTGTCCCAGGCTGCAATAGATCTGATGGCTGCGATGCGCGCTTATGAAGCGAATCAGAAGGTCGTTCAATTTTATGATCAAAGTTTGCAAAAAGCTGTTAATGAGGTTGGCCGCATCTAATAGGTATTAGAATACAGACCATTCAACCGCTGTAACAGGAGGTAGCAATTTTATGAATAGTTCTATGATTAATGCAATGGTGTCAATGAATGCTATGCAGCGCAAAATTGATGCGATTGCTGATAATGTAGCCAATGTGGATACAATCGGCTACAAGCGCAAGCAGTCTTCCTTTGAAGACTTGCTTACCAATGTCAAGGAGCAGCCGGAAGCTTTTAGACAAGATGGCCGTCTGTCGCCTATGGGCTACAATCAGGGCTGGGGCGCAAGAATGTCCATGCTTGAGATTAATATGAGCCAAGGCTCCATTAAACAGACAGGGCTTTCGACCGATATAGCTATTCAAGGCAATGCGCTGTTCGAGGTTCAAACGGATGATGCAGGAACCCGCGCATTTACTCGCAATGGCGCCTTTCAGTTGACGGTGAGAGCAAACGGTGATACTATTCTCGCAACGGCAGAAGGTTATCCGGTTATAGCTCGTGTACCCGATCAATTCGGAAATATCGTTGAAGGACCTATTGTTATGCCGCAGGGGCATACAATGCGTGTCGATCCAGATGGTACGGTAATTGCGGTGTCGGACACAGGCGCGACTAGAACGCTGGGCAGCATTAAGGTGCTGGAGGTTATGCGTTCAGCGGCATTAACGCCGGTAGCTGATAATTTATTCGTCGTAGCTGACGGTCTCAATCGAGACAGTGTGCTGCAGCAGGTTGTACCTAGCGAGGAGAATCGCATCGCTTTGCTGCAGGGCAGTATTGAGGCATCCAATGTCGAGCTGGCGGATGAAGTGACCGAATTATTGAGTGTTCAGCGGGCCTATCAATTGGCAGCAAGAGCCTTATCGTCCAGTGATACGATGATGGGACTTGCTAACACGATGCGCGCGTAGGAGCAGGATGAAGGTGATACGTATGGCCGATGAACGAATTCAGAGCAAAACCGGGTTCGCGAATCAAACAACTAGCAATAGCTATTCAAGAGGACTAGACCGTGGCACACGCTCAGCCGCAGGGCTAAGTCGTGTACAGACCTATAGCAGCAATCGTCCGAATGCAGCTATTGGCGGGTATGCCATGAGCAGCTCGCAGCGGGATGGCGATGATTCAAAACGCGTGCCGGAGGGCAATATTCGAATACCGGAATCGTCTCGGGCGCAGGCGGAGCTGGGCGAAAGCGCCAGATCCGATAAGGCTTCCGCTGCTGATAAGCAGAGCGGGCAAGACGAACTGGCTGAGGATGAGTATTATGAACGTCCGTTAGGCGTTCGTATTTTGCTGTGGATACTTCGTAAGAGCATTGTGCCGATCATCATGATCATTATGCTGGTAGCAGGCTTGTATATTGGTTATACTGTGTTGGGTGAGCAGCCTAAGGAAGAAGTATTTCAATGGCCTACATGGCGCCATCTGTATGATTTGATATTCGCAGAATCATAAGGGTGCTGTATATATAGCTTGAGCAAGAGATGTTCTGCAATCGACATGGGCGACTTGGCAGGGCATCTCTTGTTTTCATTTTACAATAAGGTAGTTTATAATAGTTTGGGATGATTAAGGTACTTTAGGAATGGGCAGGAGGGAGTGAAGGGATTGAATTTGCCTAATTTTTTAACATCGTTGCGTTTTGTGCTCATACCCATATATATAGGCGTCTTTATGAGCGGCCATATGATACCAGCCTTTCTAATCGTTGCAGCAGCAGGCATTACGGATGTACTGGATGGATATATTGCAAGGCGCAGCGGTCAAATCACGCAGATTGGCATTATGCTCGATCCGCTGGCAGATAAGCTCATGCTCATTACGGTTATCATATCGCTAGTGCTGACCGGCCATATATCGTGGTATGCTGCCGGGGCGATGTTTTTGCGTGATCTTAGCATGATAGGAGCTGGCCTTCGCGCTCACTTCCGCGGCAAGAAAACGGTACCTGCGAACTGGATGGGAAAATTGACGACGGTATTATTGTATATCGCTATTATGTTTATATTCTTCGAAGCTTCATTTGCCCAAACCTTCTTATGGATCGTCATTGCTTTCTCATTTATTACGATGTTTGTGTATATGATTATGTATAAGACACTTAACCGCGTTGCCTCTGATACATAGCGCCATACAGAAAGAAGCTTGACTACAGACACTTCGGGTCAGTAATCAAGCTCCTCTATCTCAACCTCCATAAACTGCAGTTTTATGAAGGATATGTATAGTTTTTCTTTAAATGCTTTATTTTATACTTATGAATATGGAGAGGGGTTTTTTATTTTGCTTAATATAACAGAAATTCAAGAAATCATTCCGCATCGTCCGCCATTTTTGCTTGTAGATCGTATTTTAGAGGTGGAGGCAGGCGTTCGTGCAGTCGGCTTAAAAAATGTAACCATGAATGAGCCTTATTTCGTAGGACATTTTCCAGGATATCCGGTTATGCCCGGAGTTCTTATTGTAGAAGCTTTGGCACAAGTAGGAACTGTTGCTATGCTCCAGGTGGAGGCTAACCGCGGCAAGCTGGGCTTTTTTGCTGGAATTGACGGATTCCGCTTCAGAGGACAGGTAAAGCCGGGCGACACATTAATTCTTGAGGTTGAGATTACAAGGTTAAAAGGCTCGATTGGCAAGGGCAAGGCTACAGCCAAGGTAGACGATCAGGTCGTTGCTGAAGGCGAGCTTATGTTTGCTCTAAGTGACCCGTCATAATGACGGGCAGCGTTCAGATGTTAGTTCCGAAAAAGTACGGAATAAGAACGATAGAAAGAGGTTTTGACTAATGACAATGAAATCCAGCGAAGAGTGGATGTTAAAATATAATGGTTGGCTTAATGATGCGTTGATTGATGAGCATACAAAAGAAGAGCTCAGAGCAATCGCAGGCGACGAGAAGGAAATTGCGGACCGCTTTTACCGCGATTTGCAATTTGGCACAGGCGGGCTGCGTGGTGTTATAGGCGCTGGCACGAATCGGATGAATGCATATACGGTTGGCAAGGCAACGCAAGGTCTGGCGGAATGGCTGCTGGCTCGTCATGCAACGGATGCTGCAGCACCGCCTTCTGTCGTTATTGCCCATGATTCCAGGCATTTTTCGCCTGAATTTGCGCTGGAAGCGGCATTGGTGTTAGCTGGCAACGGCGTTAAAGCGTATTTGTTTGACAGTTTGCGTTCTACTCCGCAGCTGTCTTATTCCGTGCGCCTGCTGAACGCTTCGGCCGGCATTGTCATTACGGCAAGTCATAATCCTCCTGAATATAACGGCTACAAAGCCTATGGCGCTGACGGCGGACAGCTTATACCTGAGGAAGCTGAACAAGTAATAGAGGCTATTGCGCATGTTACCGGCTTTCATGCTGTAAAGCGTGTGAGCAAGGAGCAGGCGATAGCTGCCGGGCTTCTTGAATATTTGGATGAAAAGGCGGATGAAAGCTATATTGAAACGGTCGCGGCGCAAAGTCTGTGCGGCGATCTGCTGCAGGGCGAGCTTGGCGATGCGTTCAACATCGTTTTTACGCCGCTTCATGGAGCAGGGCATATGGCTGTAAGAGAAACGTTGAAAAAAATAGGCTTCCGCCAGGTTCATATTGTATCGGAGCAGCGGGATCCGGATGGCAGCTTCCCTACAGTGAAGTCTCCGAATCCGGAGGAGAAGGATGCTTTTGCGCTTGCGCTCAAGCTGGCTGAAGAGGTTCAAGCCGATATTATTGTTGGAACCGACCCGGATGCCGACCGCATGGGGGCAATTGTAAAAAACAAATCGGGCAGCTATGAGGTGCTGAGCGGCAATCAATCCGGAGCACTTATGATTTATTATATTTTGGAGCAGCTGCAGCGTCAGAATCGTTTGCCGGACAATGGCGTAGTTATTAAAACGGTCGTGACGAGCGAGCTGGGTGCCGTTGTGGCACAATCGTTCGGAGCATCGGTTGAAAATACTTTGACTGGCTTTAAATATATCGGGGAAAAAATGACTCGCTATGAGCAAACTAAGGAGCGCTCCTTCTTGTTTGGCTATGAGGAAAGCTACGGCTACTTGACAGGAGACTATGCAAGAGACAAGGATGCCATTGTAGCGACTATGCTTATTTGCGAGGCTGCTGCTTATTACAGCAAGCAGGGCAAAACGCTTGTTGATGTGCTTGAAGAGCTCTACGAACGCTTCGGCTATTATAAGGAAAGCCAGCAATCTCGCACGCTGAAAGGGATGGACGGGGTTGCTCAAATTGCAGCTATAATGGAAGACTGGCGTACAGCTCCGCCTGCGGCGGCAGCCGGCTCCAGCGTTGTTCAAGCGCTGGATTACAGCCAAGGCATTGATGGGCTGCGCAAGGAAAATGTATTGAAATTTATACTTGCAGACGGTTCCTGGTTCTGTCTTCGTCCTTCCGGAACAGAGCCTAAAATTAAAGTTTATTTTGCTGTAAAAGGTCAAACTGCCGCAGAAGCGGATACTCGGATGAAATCGTTGCAGGCTGAAGTCATGGCACGAGTCGATCGTTTGAGTTAATCTGCGCTATAAAAGAACGGGGGATGAACGTGCGAGGGAAATGGCATCGATTGAACCAGCTGACGAAGCTGATCTTAGTGGCATTAGTAATATTAGGTGTTGGAGCAGCTATTCCGCTTACTGTGCAGCGCATGGATATGGAAAGCTCGTCCAAGCAGATAGAATATGTTTTTGATTACCGTGATTTAATAGAGGTATCAGAGTATCAATCAAGACCGCAGCAGTTTTTGGAGGAAAATCTTCAGCTCCTAAAGGATGCGGGCATTACAAGTATGTCTGTCTACGAGAGCTCGCTGAAGGAGCTTATGCAAGCCGGCAGATTGACGTATTACAACGAGAAGGATGCTGCCTTGCTGCAAGGAAAGTTTCCTGACGAGCGTACTCACTTTACTTATGTTTTATTTACGGGACCGGAAGAGGAGCGTTTGATCGCTCCTATTATTAAGGATGCTTTGGATACATTCCAGGTTTCTTATAGCCCGTGGAGCTTTGAAGGACGCAAAGGCCTTGTTATAGAACAGGCTTCGGCAGATGTTGTGCTGAAGCCGATGGATTACGATCCGATGACGCTGCAAACATTGAAGGAGTTTGGCTTTAATATTTTGCCAAGACCTACAGACCGTATTCCTTATGATTCCGAGAAGGCAGCTGCTCAGTTAAACCGCTTGAAGCAATATGGCGTGAAGAGATTGCTGTTCGACGGCGATAAGGCGACAGGCGCTGCCGACCAGGCTGAATTGAAAAGCTTGGACAGCTTTGGCGAGCTGCTTAATCAGGAAAACATCGGTTTAGTAGCTATTGAGAACTTGAAAAAACCGCAGCAAGGCATAAACAAGCTTGCTTTTATTACTGACTATAATGTAGCCAGATTATATTCGTTGTCGCCAGAGGATAGCGCTGAGATGACGAAGGAAGGCATTGCCGACCGTTTTCTGCTTGCAGCCAAAGACCGCAACATTAGAATGTTCTTTTTGAATACGATGATTAAGCAAAATCCGCAGCGCACCGGCCTTATTCATTCCGCGGACAAGCTTGCCTCCATTATGGGCGGCGAGAATGGCGTGATCGAGCAGCTGACGGAAGCAGGCTTTCCTCCTGGCGATGCCCATGCATTCACCTATAGCGTGCCGTCTTGGGACAAGCCGCTCCGTGCAGTAGTTGCGCTGGGTGCGGTTGCGATTATCGCGCTGCTTATAGCTGCGTTTATACCTGCTGTTATTATCCCAGTGTTCGTGTTAGGCTTGATTGGCTCCGCAGGCTTGTTTGTTCTTAACAGCTCCTTGCTGGAGCAGGGACTGGCCTTAGGGGCTGCCGTAGCGGCTCCAACGCTCGGCGTTATTTGGGTGCTTAACCGAATCTACGCGAGAACGATCGGGGATCGCAGAATGGTTGGCGGCGAGCTTTGGACGGAATCGCCTTCTGTTTCTGAGTCTGGACAGGAAACGAAATGGATTTTCCCAAATCAGTCGATCAAGCGCCGCTTTGGCCTTGCACTGAACTGGTTTATCGTAGCTACACTTATCTCTTTATCTGCTGTTCCGCTAGTAACCGGACTGTTGAACAATATTACGTACAGCCTTGTGCTTGAGCAATTTAGAGGCGTGAGCGTATTGCATTTTGCTCCAATTATTTTAGTAGCGATTTATGTGTTCTTCTACAGCACAAATAGCTTTGGCGGTGTGATCAAGCGCATTCGCGGTGCGCTTTCACAGCCGATTACGGTGCTTTGGGTTTGTATCGCTGTCGTGCTGGCAGCAGTAGGCTTCTATTATTTGTCCCGTACAGGCAACGCCGGCAAGGTATCCGCAATAGAGCTGCTTATCCGCAATTGGCTGGAGTCTTCCTTCGGTGTTAGGCCGCGGTTCAAAGAGTTCATGCTGGGCCATCCGCCAATGCTTTTGGGCTTGTTCCTTGCACTGCGTTATCGTGCGTCGTGGCTGCTCATTATTGCAGGCGTAATCGGACAATTGACAATGGTAAGCACATTTACACACATTCATACACCATTCTACATTTCAAGCATACGTACGCTGCTTGGACTTGGTACCGGTCTTATCATTGGCTGCTTGTTTATAGCTGTATGGCTGGTATTGGAAGGAGCTTGGCGCAAATGGATGCCCAAAAACGTAATGAAAAAAGTTTCAGAATAGCCATTTCCGGTTATTACGGATATAAAAATAGCGGGGATGAAGCTGTGCTCCGGTCTATTTTGCTGGCGCTGGACGAGCAGGGGAAGAAGCAAGGGGTGCAGATCGTCCCGGTCGTATTGTCTTCCGACCCTGCCTGGACAAGCCAAATGTATGGGGTAGAGGCTGCGCATCGCATGCGCCCGGCAGAGCTGCTTGGCGCGCTGCGCAGCTGTGACGGCTTGATCAGCGGCGGCGGCAGCCTGCTGCAGGATGCTACCAGTTCGAAGACGATTCCTTATTATGCAGCTGTTATTAAGCTTGCCCAGTGGCTGGGCAAGCCGACTTTTATATATGCGCAGGGAATCGGACCTGTCAATCGGGGCTGGCTGAAGCCGATGATCCGCCACGTCATGAAGCGCAGCGCCTATGTATCTGTGCGTGATGCGCAGTCTGCGGAGCTGTTGGCGAGTCTTGGCGTGCGGCCGGAGGGAATCGAGCTTGTGCCCGATCCTGTAATGGGCATGCCGCTGCCAAGCGGAAGCAATCGAGCGGACAACTTGCGGGATAAGCCAGCTGGCAATATTCCTGTTGTCGGTGTATCGCTGCGCGATTGGCGCAGCGATGGCGCGGATATGGACAGAGCGGCAGCTGCATTGATCGAATTGTCGCAGCGCCGTGCTGTATGCTTTCGGTTTTTACCCTTTCATTTGCCGCCTGACCGTATTACCTCTGAAAAGGTAATGCAGCGGCTCGAAGGCAAACTGGGCGATGGCTGCAAGATGGAATTAGTCGATGTGAAGGATGATCCGCAGCTCATGCTGCTTGAAGTAAGCCGCTGCGATTTATTATTTGGCATGAGACTTCATGCGTTAATATATGCTGCAAACCAGAGCGTGCCGATGCTGGGCCTGTCGTACGATCCTAAGATCGATCAATTTTTGGCTCGGCTTGGACTGTCCGCTACAGGTACGACTGAGCGGCTCGATGCCGGGCTTTTTGCAGACGAGGCTTGCCGGCTGCTTGATCAGAAAGCGGCGTGGCTGGAGCAGCATCAGGCAGCAATCGATCAATTAAGACATCAATCCCAGCAACCAGCGCAACAAATGATACAGTTTTTGCGTCATAATAGATCGAGGTGATTTCCTCATGACAAAAGAGGTTCCTAGCGTATCGATTTACGGCATTCCCTTCTCCAAGATGGGAATGAATGAGACGGTACAATATTTAACAAAACGTATAGAAGCAGGCGAGCAAACCCATGTCATCACAGCGAATCCGATCATGGTCATGGCGGCGCTTGAGAAGCCTGCGTATAAAACAATGATGAAGAAAGCCGATTTAATCGTTCCTGACGGCGTAGGCGTTGTTTGGGCTGCCAAGAAATGCGGTGAGCCTGTTGCCGAGCGCATTGCGGGCATCGAGCTGCTTAATCTTTTGATGGAGCAAGGAGAGAAGCGCAAGTGGAAAGCTTATTTGCTTGGCACGACGCAAGAAATTATTGATGCGGCAGCTGAGAAGCTGCAGCTGCAATATCCGCAAGTTAAGATTGTAGGCGCTCGCAACGGCTTTTTCGGCGCGGACGAGGACCAGGAGGTCATTGCGAATATTAAGCAGAAGGAGCCGCAGCTGTTGTTTGTAGCGCGCGGCGCTGAAACGCAGGAGCCGTGGATCGTGAAGCATCGCGAGCAGCTGAGCGTTCCGCTTATTATGGGTGTCGGCGGCAGCTTTGATGTTATTTCGGGCAAGCTGAAGCGTGCGCCGATGCTTGTTCAGAAGCTGAAGCTGGAGTGGCTGTTCCGGCTTTTGCAAGAGCCGAAGCGCTTCGGACGTATGCTTGCACTGCCGAAATTTGTAGTGAACGTGCTGAGAGATAAAGAAAAAGTAACAAAACAACCTTAAAATGACGAAAATCTAATCTTAATTCCTTTTAATGTCTAGAAAAAGGGATGGAAATTATAGCTCTTTAGGAGTATAATTCATTCGGAGTCACGGATTTCGTCAGGTCGAAAAAGGAGAGTTGCTCTTATGCCAGTTGGCATTCTTTATTTTATCGGTTTTATAGTTGCACTTCTTATTGCAGTAGTCATGACACCGTTAGTTAAAAAGTTCGCTTTTTTCGTTGGAGCCATAGACAAGCCTAATCACCGGAAGGTACATACGCGGATTATGCCTCGGCTAGGCGGCTTGGCCATCTATATCGGATTTGTAGCAGCATATTTTGCACTATCGCCATTTATTCCAGAAGGTCTATTGCGCCCTAAGGATTTGAATATGATTAACGCGCTGCTGGTAGGCGGCACAATTATTATTCTGTTAGGAGCACTGGACGACCGCTTCGAGCTTTCGGCAAAGGTTAAGCTGCTCGGGCAAATTATTGCAGCATGCGTCGTAGTATTCGGCTTTGATGTTCATATCGATTTGGTCAATGTGCCGTTTGGTCAAACGATGCAGCCGGTTGCAGAATGGATCGGTATACCGATTACGATTCTATGGATCGTCGGCGTAACTAACGCCATCAACCTGATCGATGGTCTTGACGGCCTTGCAGGCGGCGTATCCGGAATTGCTATTGCCACGATTGCAGTTATGGCCCTGATTATGGGCAATCAGCCTGTTATGCTGCTCAGCACGCTGTTGCTTGGCGGTATTATCGGCTTCCTAGTATTTAACTTCCATCCGGCCAAGATATTTATGGGCGATTCAGGAGCGCTCTTCCTTGGCTTCAGCCTTGCGACACTGTCCATGCTTGGCTTCAAGCAGGTCGCGATCGTATCGTTTGTAACACCGCTTCTTATTATCGGCGTACCGCTTACTGATACATTTTTTGCTATCGTAAGACGCTGGGTGAACAAGAAGCCGATATTCGCTCCAGACAAGGAGCATTTGCATCACCGCTTGCAGGATCTGGGCTTCAGCCATAAGCGCACCGTTCTTATCATTTGGGGCGTGAGCGCTGTGTTCGGCGTCCTGGCCGTTATTCAATCGGCCGTTGTCCAATCTAACGCAGCCAATTGGATCACCTTTGTCGTTATCTGCCTGCTCTTATTCTTCTTGCAGCTGGGCGCTGAGGTTACAGGCATCGTGGACAAAACCCGCAAGCCGCTCATTAATTTGTTTCACCGTATTAAAGTTCGTATAGCGAAGGTGGACACGCCATCGCGCGGCAAGTAATAGCTATTATATTAATTATTCTTATTATAAATAATAATGAATTACTGAAGCTTCTATTTCGAGCCAGCCCGAGAGGGCGGACGGAGTAGAAGCTTTTTTAAATATAGGAAAAGAATATGATTTTGTTACTTTTATCTCCTATATTTTTGGATAAACACGCCATCTTCACTTAAGCGAAGGACGGCGGAGCTGTTTATTTTAATGAAGAAGATTCGCTAACATCTCTAAACATCTGACAAAATAGTGCCGATAACAAAAGTACAGAACTTTTTGGCGGTGAGTGCGTCTATAGTTTGGACAACATATAATCTGGCTAATGAGGAAAAGGGAGGAATATAGAGAAGCATTATCCAGTACAGTCAGAAGTATCGGTAAATTTGTTAGAGTAGCACATAAAGGAGGAGCATCGTTTTGAAAAAATTATTATCACTCATTGTTGCTTTTGCACTTGTTATCTCTTTGGTGCCAGCTGCTGGTATCGCCCCTAGTGCATCTGCGGCAGGAGTTTACTTCCTATTTCCCAATGAACAAAGTACAGCAGCCAATGCACGTATCGTATCGACTTCTACCATTCAATTGCAAGGTACGATCAACCAGGTAGTCGGCAACTCCATTAGCTATAATGTAAAGCAGGTTACTCTTGACGATAGAGTATTGAATCAAACAGAAGAAATTACGACAGGTATTCAGACGACGGGAGATAATCGAATTACGGTTTCAGGGCTTATTTTGTTCCCTGGCCTGAACAAGATTACTTTTAAGGGGATTTCTGGCGCTTCTACGGTTACAGAATCCATTTATATTGAGTATAGAGACAGCCCGATGCTGTATGATCTAAAAATCAACTTTGAGAACAGAGACTACGATATGCTGGAGAGCGAGCCTACTATGCTTTACTCTACAGCACCTAATATTGTAGATCGCGGTCAGATCGTCATTACTGGTAAAGCGCCAAATGCGCAAAAGGTTACCATTGATATCAATGGGCGCAGCTATGATTTTAATGTATCCACATCATCCAATGACAGCAGATTCAGCACTTCGCAATTAACAATAGATAAAGGCATCAACCGTATTACGTTCAAGGTTTTAAATGGCGGTCAGATTGTTGAAACGACACGCGAGGTTGCTTTTTATAATGGAGAAGTTACCTATTACAACTTGAAAATAACTGATTCACAAACACCGCCCCAAGTTGCTGATTTGGAGCCGAATCTTAACTTCTTAACGCCAAGTGCTGCTGCTGGGCAAATAAAAGTAAGCGGCACGGCTATTATTCCATTGCCGTTGTATGATTTGACGGCTGCAGTACCAGCTGATCGCAACAACACGGTTACAGTATCGAAAGCAGCACTGGCAAAGTTATTAAGTATGGAACTGCAGAAAGGCACGAGCAACTCGGTTTCTTACCCAATTGCTGAAGATGATATTACTTACACGCCGACGAATCCAGATGCGTCGACTAAATTTATTACTGTTAATTTCTCTGTAAGCTTACCAGTGCTAACTTTCGATGAAACGAATCGTATTCGTTTTGTAGGTCCGAATTTGAAGCAGTATTCTTACTCTAACTGGACTTCTTTTATTGTTCGTGACAGCAGCTTGGCTTACATTTATGACATCAACTATTTGTCTGGTTATGATAAATCAATGACTGATTCTCGTATACTTGGCTTGCAAGGAACTGACATTCCTAGCGGCGGTGTAAACGTATATACAATGCCAATGGCGGTGGAAGTGCTTATTGGCAATTACGCCTCACTCGGTACGGACTATACCAAGTTGTTTAAAGTAAACGGAGCATCAGAAACAACAGGTGGCTCATTCAAAACTTTGGGAGCAAATGAAATTGTTTATCGTACCATCAACAACCAGCAAGTGCCTTTCTTGCGGACATTTGTAGAGATTAGCAAGCTTAATCAATCAGGTACAAATTCTATTAAGTTTAAAATTGATCGGACAAGCGGTGTAACAGCGGAAGAAAAAACTATTATTGCCAAGCTGTTGTACGGGCCTTATGTGAAGTTTGATACCTTAGTAAACGGTATGAAAGTAGAATACGACTCGGTTCGCCAGAACGAGATCGTTAACTTGCTTACTAAGCTTGGAAGCTTTAATGGACAAATATTCAACGTTGCAAACGACGATCAAGTTGTGTATGAGAATACATCTACTCCATCAGTCAAGAAGCAATCTGTATTTATGTACATTAATAATGTAGAGATCCCTCTTGCTGAAAACGGCTCACCGACTAAGTTCATGCCTAAAGGGTTGAATCTTAGTGATACAGGCGCAAACTCAGTCGTGACGAAAATTAGTAATATTTTAAACAAAGCGGGCGAGAACACGGTCAAATTCGTATTCCGTACAGATTCAAACGTGTATGAAAACACTTTGAAGTTCTCAATTGTGCCGACAAATCTGCCGGTAGTGCCAGCCCCTAATACAGATGGCGTTTATCCATACACAGCAGGCGGAGCTCGTATTCCGAACGATCCGAACTTCACCAGCCAAGGAGCTGTATACACAACTAAGGAAGCATACTTCAATGTGCACGGAACATTTGATTTTGTAGACCTTGGCGGAGAAGGCCAGTATGTAGATGGCCTCACCAGAATAACAGATAAACAAAATTATAAAGTGGTTATTGATTCACCGAATTGGAAGCAGCCGCTGGAGTGGGATTTGCGTAAAGAATTTACCGCAATGAAGAAGAACGAGGCACTTAGCGTACTCAATCCAAATGAGCTTGTGTCTACTCCGGATGCAAGGGTAGAATTTTTCTACGATGTTGATGATCAATATTTCTATTTTGAAATTATTAATCAAATGATGCCTATTGACGGAAGCCCGCAAGTTTATGTTATTACGGTATTTAATAGCGGAGATGCAGGACCGCGAGCAACTTACCGTCTGGAAGTTAACTCTGTGTCGATTCCTTACAGCATCAAGTCTCCACTTAAAGAGAATATGATAACAAATCAAAACTTTGTTGAGATTATTATTGCATCACCAGGAGCCGATTCTATTACAGTTGGCAAGGAAAAAGCGGAAAAGGTGACGTACATTGAATATGTACAAGGGCTAGAGTCGTATGTAGATGCTTTCCGTGTAGTCTACAAAAATCTAGGACCTAATAAAGATACCAAAATCCCATTCACGATTACACGCGGAAAAGACACGATCAAGCAAGAAATGGTTGTAAGATATGTGCCTACTAATATTCCAGGCGCGCAGATGCTTCAATCAATGGCTTCATCCCATAAAGTGTTTAATAATGCTTTGACGCTGACATTTGATAAAAATACGCAGCTGATTCGTCCGCATTTTAATAATTCTGAAAACCTGGCTGGCCAGGTATCCAGCGGACATGATATTCTATTTGCCATTGCCAATCCGAATGACGGTATTGTCAACCGTCATGAATTTGAGAGCCAGCCGCCAAACTATTCAGCTAATAGTCAAGCAGAAGGCAATCTGCATATCGGCTATCGTTTTCAGGATCAAGCGCGTCAGTTCCTAAAGGCAAGTCCTTTGTTCTGGGTAGATGCTGGTATGGCTGATGACCCTGATACACCAAACAAGCTCGATCCGATTAAGATGGGGATGGATCCGTTCCCTTTCCCTAACCTTGCAGGCAAGCATACAGACAGCTTCGCTAAGCGCTGGAATGAATACGGACGCGAGCTGATTCCTTCAAAGCCGGGTAAATTGACGTTGGAGTATGACAGAAGCATTGTGGACAGTGCGGCGACTACAATTACAGTATTCCGTTTTGATCCTTACGACAGTACTTGGGAGAACATTGGCGGTGTCGTAGACTCGAAAAAGTATACAATTACTGTGCCGTTTACGAAATTTGGTTACTATGTAGCCGTGAAAATGACAAGAGGCTATAACGATATTACTGATCATCCATATGCTCGAGAAGCAATGGAGGCTGTATTTGCCAAGGGCATCATGAACGCTATTGACCCAATCGGGGTATTTGGCGGCGACCGCTATGTGACTCGCGGCGAATTTACACGCATGATCGTTAGAGCGCTTGATCTGCCTCTCAACTACGGTGGAGATAATCACTTCACATACTATCCAGAGACAATAACTAATGCGAATAACAGCAATGCGATTTACGACTATCGTTATATTGAGACCGCAGCTAGAGCTGGTATTGTCCGCGGAACTAGACCAGGCTTCTTTGATGAAGATGTAGAGCTTTCACGCCAAGAGGGTGCAGTTATCATTGCCCGTGCGCTGAAGCTTAAGCTAGAAACAGATTCTACGAAGGCGAAGAATAGACTAAACGGTGTGTTTATGGATTCAGGCAGCTTTGATTTCTATTCGATCCCATCGGTACTGGCTATTCAGAAAAAAGGATTTATTCAAGGTAAGCTAATTGATCCTAATAATCCAAAAGCAGGCTCTGTGTTTGATCCAAAAGCGCGCCTGTTGCGCAGTGATGCAGCGATTATTATTTCTAAAGTAATGTTCGATCTCAAGAAGCTGCCTAAAATTTATAACTAACTAAAAGATGGTCGGAGGCGGACAGCCGCTTCTGACCTTTCTTAAAATATAAGAAAGTATAAGTTTCGTAACCTTATATCTGTTCTTATATTTCATCGGTAAACGCGCCTTTCCAAAGGACGGCGGAGTCGTTTATCCTTGCCTAAACTAAGGTTGTAATTATTTGCAAAGTACTCTAGTACAAGGTATGCTTGTACTAGAGTCTTTAAAGTATAGCTAGTCTACCATTACGTGGAAAATGTGATTCTCATATGGAAAATCTTAAGCATCGACGAAACTGGCAGGCTTGGGCTATAATAGAGCCATAACGGAGTAAGGTTTGTCGATATACATAATTAAAATTGAAGAAAAATTATTTTGTTTTTCGCGCAACTTTTTCCGTGTTCAAACGTCTTAACATATGTAAGTTGGAACAAGTGAGCTATCAGGAGTAAGAAAGTAAACTTTTTGTGAAGAAATGGAATGAATTCACAACTTACTCTTTACGGTAGCAGATACCCATTGTATAATGTTGTAGTGATGCAGGTATTTTGCGTCTATTTCTATCTCTAATCTTAAGAGTTTATAAGTGAACCAGTACATACACTCTTAACTGTTTAAAACTACTTCCTTTAACGGGATGGTAGTCCTTCTTCTTGTTTACAAGTTTCTACGACATGGCTTACATAGGGTTTAACATGCGTAGACATTATTTATACAAATTCATGCTCTACTCTGGGAAGGGGGTGAATCGGCTATGAGGGAAACGAGCAATTTAATTTCCAAACAAAACTCTCAACAACCGAAGCAATTTAGAGGAGGAGAAAAAAAGGTTATGAAGAAAAGTTTATCCTTATTAGTTGCGATTGCAATGGTATTTTCCATGTTCGCAGCTGTCGCTTCCGCAGCGGAAGAGACAAAACTAACAACTGAACAAAAATATGAAGAGCTTGTGAAAGCAGGTCTTTTCGAAGGTTATGACGATGGTGAAGCTCACCTTGACAGAGATATGACTCGCGCACAAGCTTCCAAAATCGTAGCTCTACTAACTGGCTACAGCGAAGGCGTTGAAGTTAAAGACGCTGGCTACACTGACCTAGTAGGTGCTGGTTGGGCAACTGACTACATCAACTACGCTACTCAAGTTGGTATCCTTGAAGGTAAAGGCAATAATAAATTCGATCCAAGTGCAAAAGTAACTGTTCAACAATTGGCTACTATCGCTGTTAAGCTTGCTAAGCATGCTGACGTGACTGTACCAGCTGGCGAAGAAGTAGAAGGTAAAGTAGACGCTTGGGCTGCTGAAGCAGTTGCTTCCGCAATCGCTGCTGGTCTTCTTGCTAAGCAAGACGACTACACAGTTAATGCTAACCGTGGTTTACTTGTAGAGGTTGTATTCTCTGCAAAAGAAATTCTTGCTCAAGCTGGCGCTCTAGCTATTGCTAAAGTTGAGCAAACTGATGCTCGTGAAATCACAGTTTCCTTTAACAAAGAAGTTTCTGCTGAAGCAAAAGCAGAAATTAAAGAAATTTCTGTTAAAAAAGGTGCAGTAAGCTATACTGTAACTTCCAAATGGGCAGAAGATAACAAATCTGTTGTATTGTCTTCTAACTTCTTGCCAGCTGGCGAGTACGAGGTTACATTAACTGGTTTTGATGCTAAGAAAGTTGTTATTGCAGATGCTATAGCTACTAAAATCGATATTACAAGATCTTCACTTCAAGTTAAAGTGGCCGATCAGGATCTAGCTGTTAAAGTTCTTAACCAATTTGGTAAAGAAATGAAAAATGTGAATTTAAACATTACAGCTTTCAATGCTACTCGCCATGGTGCGTTGGGCGTTTCTAACGGAAAGGTTAACCTTTCTAACGAAGCTCATGGTCACATTGGTGACACAGTTCTAGTTACTGCTTCTAACAATGCAGGTCTTGTTACAACTAAAACTTACACACTAGTTGCTGGTAGTGCTGCGACTGTAATCAAAATTGGTGAAGTTACACCGTTGAAAGACAAGACACATATCACTTCTGGTGATAAAGGTATTGTGTTGCCAGTTCAATTGGTTGATCAGTATGGAAACGACATTAAATTCAAAAACACAAATGGTAAGCAAACACTAGCTGCTAATGTTAGCAACTTTACTATCGATGAAATTTTGTTTACAGTAAATACTTTGGGAGTAATTGCTGCTTACAATGTGGATAAAGATGGTGTTCTAACACTTGACATTGCTGCTAATAAGTCTGGCACAGTTATTATTAGTGTAATTAATCCAGCGACTACTGCAAATGCATCTGTAACATTTACAGTTGAAGCTCCTGCAAAAGTTAAATCACTTGAGTTTGTAACTCCAGGAAGTGTTATTGTTGCTGGTGAAGACACTGTTTTCCAATTGAATGCAGTTGACCAGTTCGGCAAACAAATTGCATCTAAAGACATTGCACTGTCTGAAACTACTGGTGATGGAAAAGTTCAATTGAATGTTTTCCCTAACCCAACTTATAGCTACATCAATGCTAAAGGTGAACTTGTAGTTAAGTTCGCTGGTGAAGGAACTGCAAATATCTCTGCTTTCGTAGATGGTTTGCAAGTTGGTTCAGTTCTAGGTCTACAAGTACAAAAAGCTGCAAAAGATGTTAAAATTAATGGCATTAAGGATGTTCAAACAACAATTCTTGATGGTCAATCAGTAGCATTTGGCGCAAAAAATATTACTAAAATTGATGATTACAACCGTGTGAAAGACCTTGGTTCTTCTGCTTTTACTGTGACTCCAGAAGATACTAATGTGGTAACTTACTCTGGTGGAAAATTAGTATCGGAAGCTGCAGGATCAACAGTTGTAACTGTTAAGTTGGATGGCGTTGATGATTCCGAGTACAAATTTACAGTAACTGTTGTAAATGAAGATGATATTGCTGGTTACTCAATTAAGAAGATTGGTACAATTTATGCAGGTACAGATGCTGCAACAAACCACACTGTAGATGTTGAGCTAGTTGGTAAATTGTCTGGTGGTACAGAAGTTGCGATTGACCCTACTTCTTACCTAATGGCAACATCCACTAATACTGATATTATTGATGTTGTTGGTGGCAAAGCTATTGTTGGTGTTAAAGCTGGTACTTCTGTAATTAAAGTATTTGCTGCAAACGGAAAATTGCTTGCTGAGCAGGAAGTGACTGCTTCTGAAGCTAAGCCAGTAGTAACCAAAGTTTCTTTCGATAAATCAAGCGCTGACTTGAAATTGACAGGCACTAATACTGCTGAACTAACAGTATCTGTAAAAGATCAATATGGTAAAACTATTACAGATCTAAACGGCAAAGTAGTATCCTCTAATGAAGAAGTGGTTTCTGTTGGTACACTTGGAACCGATGGAAAAGTTACTATTACAGGTGAAAAAGTAGGAACAGCTAATGTACAATACATTGCTGGTAATGGCACTACTGCAACTGTAGCTGTAGCAGTAAATCCTTAAGAGTTAATATTTATTTGAAGGAGACGAGTAGGGGGATTTCCCCTGCTCGTTTTTTTCTTTTGTTTGTTAAATATAAAATATATAGAAACAAATCTTGCCTAGTGTACGTCTATAATAGTAGTTATGTAATAGGAGGATGGAAATGAAATCTAAATTAGTGAAAGCGGGAATTGTAGTAGCGACAAGTGCTTTATTACTTCAGCCAGGAATAATATTACAAGGACAGAGTATTGTACACGCAAATAGTATTAGCGTTAGTAAACAAGTAATTAATCTTAATAGTTCTAGCACAATTTCTTTACAAAATGCCCAGCTATTAACGCAAGATCAAGGTAGAGTCATAGCCTACTCGTTTGTAATAACGAATAACGGAAACAAAGAACTATCCTTATCTGACTTTTGGGTACGGTTAAGCTCTAACTCGAATAAGTCTTTCTCAACTAAAATATCTGAACAGGATAAAAATATTAAAGCAGTTGCACCGAAAACAAGTAAAATCATTACATATTATTCATTCGTTGATGAGAAAGCTAAGTTATCTGATTTTAAATTTGAGATCATTCAATGGGATTTTAGTGTTGCTAGTTATGAGAGAAAACTGGGGACAATCTCTTACTCTAAAGAACCAACTGCTGATTCTAGTAATGCTAATATTCGTTTTGGTAATGTGAATCTGTCTACATCGGCAGTGCAATATTCACTGACTCAAGATAGTAATAATGCATATCTTCAAATTAATTATAAGATGGACAATAAAGGGAACAATGTTGCAGATTTAAGTAATTTGAGTTTATTTCTTCAAACAGATACTAATTCGGTCTATCCAATCGATATGACTCAATTTACAGGTCAAGTTCTACAAGCCAAACAACAAAAGCTTTTTACTTTTTATGTAACGATTCCGAAATCGCTTGTTGGAAAGTCTGTAAATTTAGTATCTGCGATTAAAGAACCTTCATCTGGGTTGTTTTTGCCAACAGCCTCGTTTAAGATTCCTGCGATTAAGGATACTACTCTAACTCAAGCCTCTAAAACAAAAGTGGTTTATATGGCTGGAGAAAAAATCAATACCTTTTTGGATGCTGCAAGTATTGAACGTGAAGGAAATGAAAGTAAAATTTCATTTAGTTATGCGGTTAGGAATGTAGGGAAAGTTGCAGTAGATTATCCAAATTTATTATTTTCTCTGCAAACTGAAAATGGAGTTATGTATCCACTGAGTGTTAATAAAACAGATTCAGAAAAAACTAAGTTGCTTCCCCAATTAAGAGAAGTGGTTAATATTTCTGGCTCAATTCCATCAAGTATTGACGTTAGTAAGGCTAAACTTGTAGTGAGAGCCGGACTGGCCGAGAAATCAGAAGGATACGTATTAGGAGCGTATTTATTTAAGACTAGCCAACAAGCTGGTGCCATAGGAAGTTCGTTTAAATATGGCGATTACTCTATTAAACTGAACAGTATTCAACGTATGGCTACTACGGGGGATGACTTCTTAGTTGCTGATTTTGAAATAACTAACTCTGCAGGAATTAGCAAGAGTGTACCTAATCTTGAAGGATACTTTATGATTAATGGAGTAAAACTTAACGCAGAATCAAGAAAATTAAATCTAGATGAGCAAGTATCGATAGCACCAAAAGGAACGTATGATTTTGCAGTATATTCGGAAATCCCTTATACTTCGAAAATCGATAATATTACATTCGTATTAACTGAGAAGATTTCTGGAAGTGACACTTCGAAAGTAATTTATAGGTACACAGGTAACTCAACAAGTGAAATTCAATCAGTCGCGAAAAATTTCGAATATATTATTGATAATACTGGACGTAAGGCAGAAGCCAAGCTTATACGCTCCCAGATTTATAACGGTGAAAAAGAAAACTATTTTTATTCCGAATTCGAACTGAAAAATAAGGAAGCAAGGTCTTCGGTCCCAACAAATTTAAATGGTTATTTGAAAGATGATAAAGGTTTAGTAATACCTGTGTCCTTCACTCAAATCAATCAAAAGATTGACCCAGATGGTAAGGTGTTAATTTCTGCTTGGGCAAAAGTAAAAAAAGATTTTGAAGGATCTAGATTCGAGTTTGTCATCGGCCAAAATATAGTTGAATCTAGTGATAGCGAAGCTCAAAAGAACTCAATTATCATTAAACCAGTAAAATACCAACTTACTAATAGTGATAATACCAGTGTTCAAGAGGGTTTTAAAAATATTAAGTTTGCAGGGTATGATTTAACTTTAGATCGAGTACAAGCAATGCTTGATGTAAGTGGATTATATACCGTGAATGGTTTGAAGTTAAACTTTGATTATACCTTGTCAAAAGACGCGTCATATGACTATATTGCTGGAAATCACAATATTATGTTTGAATTTGTAAACCAAAGCAATGATAAAACCACATATACAAAACAATTTTCTCTTGGAAAACCGAAAGAAGGAGAAAAGGAATTTGCAGAAGCTATTAATAGATCTTTTAGTTTCGTAATGGAAGATTCTGAAATTCAAACTAAACTTAACGGTTATGATAATTATGTGCTTAACATCTACGATGTTTTTGAGGATGCAAAAATACTAGTTGCTACAAAAGAACTAAAATGGTTCCAGATTGATTAGTCTCTAGCCTATCATCTTCAAATCTAGTATCCTATTCAATAGGATACTAGACAGGAGGAGTTGTAAGAAGTGAATATGAAAGCTTTAAAGGTGACGAGCGCGGCGGTACTTATCGCGGCTGGAGTTGGAGTCGGAATGATAATGGCAAAGCCGTTGGTGGCCAATTCCAATGCGATTACGCCAGGTACGATAGAAGATCCGGTGGTCACGAAGAGCTATGTCGATGAGCAAATCGCTAAACTGGCAGCCGGAGGCTCCTCAAGCGGCAACCAAGGCGGCTCAAATGGCGGCAGTGCGGTTAGCGATGCAATCGAGATCGTAGAGCTTCCGGTTGGCAAGACATTGATGGCTGATGCAGGTACGGAAGCGGTTGTACGCGTTGGTAAGGCGATTGCGTTCAGCTCGGATACGAATGGCATATCAGATCTAACTGGCGGTGTGGATATAAAGAAGGGTAAAGAAGTGCCGACTAATCATCTAATATGGTTCCCTCGTGAAGGCAGAGGTATTCAAGGTGCCGCTGATGAGAAACGGCCGCTTACGATTATGGTTAAAGGCAGTTATACAATTAAATAATGCAGCTTTAGAGTATCAATTTAAAGATGTCCAATTTCGATCTATACATGTATAATTTGGTCGGTTTGACAGAAGATTATACGCTTTAGAATGGAGCCATTGACACACACTACTGGTGTAATTTAATATACGTCGGAGGTGTTTGTTAATGGCTCGTTCTAATAAGATTGTTATTCCGGAAGCTCGCGCATCGCTAAATCAAATGAAGTATGAAATCGCTCAGGAATTTGGCTTGATGCCAGCTGAAGCAGCACCAGGCTCAGCGGATACAGAGTTTGCAGGAGAGCTAGGCGCTATTTCGGGCGCACCAAAAGTGCCGCAATGGTCTAGTATGACAACCAGACAGACTGGCTCAATCGGCGGTGAAATGACGCGCAGATTGGTGCAGCAGGCTGAGCAATTGGGTTTCCGTTTATAAGCAAGTTCAGGGATACATGCATATAGATACAAATTTCCGCATTTTTCTAACCGGGAAAGTATGTATTTCATTGACACTAAGCTACATTTTCGTTATCATACTGTTTTAGAAGAGTTGTCTAACAACCTTTTCCTATATGGAAAAGGTTAATTTTTTTTGTAGGATCGTTGGACTTGTCTATTATCTTTATTTAGGTTGTAGGAGGTTGATACGGATGTCAGTTAAAGGACGCCACTTGTTTACATCGGAATCAGTTACAGAAGGTCATCCCGACAAAATTTGTGACCAAATCTCAGACGCGGTTTTGGATGCATTTCTAGAAGCTGATCCTAATGCTCGCGTAGCTTGTGAAGTATCTGTTGCTACAGGGCTTGTGCTTGTTATTGGCGAGATCAGCAGCCGTGCTGATTTTATTGATATTTCAGCTATTGCTCGCCGCACGATTAAGGAAATTGGCTATACACGCGCAAAATATGGTTTTGATTCCAGCACTTGCGCAGTTTTGACTTCTCTAAACGAGCAATCGGCAGATATCGCTCAAGGTGTTAACGCAGCTCTTGAGTCGCGTGAAGGCAAGGATATGAAGCAAGAGAATGAAGATATCGGGGCAGGCGACCAAGGTTTAATGTTTGGTTTCGCTACAAACGAGACTCCTGAGTTTATGCCGCTTCCAATCGCTCTTTCTCATCGCATTGCTCGCCGTTTGTCTGAAGTGCGTAAAGATGACACGCTTGGCTATTTGCGTCCAGATGGCAAGACACAAGTTACAATTGAGTATGTAGACGGCCGTCCCGTTCGTGTCGACACCATTGTAGTTTCCACTCAGCATGCAGAAGAGGTAACTTTGGAGCAAATTCAAAGCGATATTATGGAGCATGTTATTAAGCCAGTTGTTCCTGAAGAATGGCTTGATGCTGAAACTAAATATTTTATTAATCCAACAGGCCGTTTTGTAATCGGCGGACCGCAAGGTGACGCTGGTCTTACAGGCCGCAAAATTATCGTCGACACATACGGCGGCTACGCGCGTCATGGCGGCGGCGCATTCTCCGGCAAGGATCCAACTAAGGTTGACCGTTCTGCGGCTTATGCGGCACGCTACGTGGCTAAAAACATCGTTGCAGCTGGGCTTGCTGATAAATGCGAAATCCAGTTAGCTTATGCTATCGGTGTTGCGAAGCCGGTGTCCATCAATGTGGATACTTACGGAACAGGAAAAGTGACAGATGAGAAGCTAGTCGAGCTAATTACCAATAACTTCGACTTGCGTCCAGCGGGCATTATTAAGTCCTTGGATCTTCGTCGTCCGATCTATGCGAAAACAGCTGCATATGGTCATTTTGGCCGTACTGATATTGATTTGCCGTGGGAGCGTTTGGATAAGGTAGAAGTGCTTCAACAGCAAGCTGGCCTTTAATCCTTAGACCTTACCACAAATAGCAACCTTTCATACTTGAATAGCGTCACTTCCTTTATCCATGCATGTTGATGAAGGAGGTGGCGTTTTTTTGTATACGATTATAACGAACATTAGAAACGGATTGATAAGAAGACTACACTTTTGCGTCTAAATAACCGAAATAAAAAGTACGAGTGTATTTTTACGAGGAGTGTGTATTTATGAAATGGAAGAACAAGCTGTCGCTGTTCGTGGCGGTTATGATGGTATTGTCCTTCATCATGACAGGCTGGGGCGGAAGGCAGGAAACGGCGAGCGCTGCCAGCAGCGGCCCTGTCGTTATGAGTCAATTTCCCGCTAACGGATCGACGAATGTGAGTCGCAAAACATCATCGCCTATGACGATTTTATTTGATGAGCCCGTAAGAATTGGCCAAAGCAATGCGAAAATTACGATACATTTGGATAGCAATAACAGCATTGTAAATACGATTAATGCCAGCAGTGTACGTATATCTTCCGATGGCAAGGAAGTTACTTTTTATCGTACTGTCCAGCTCGATTTAAATACTACATACTACGTGCAAATAGAAGCAGGCGCTTTTCAAAATATAAGCAATGGCAGTCCCTTTATCGGAATTGGCCAGCCTGCACAATGGCGCTTTACAACATCTGACTCCGACGATACAGCAAGACCAGTCATTACGGGTGTCTCACCTGTGCATCAATCTGCGAATGTGCCCGTTATGACCAGCCTCATTGTTGATTTTGACAAAACGGTTTACAGCAACGGCGGTGAAATTGAGCTTGAAGGCGCGGGTGATGTCCGCAAAATTTCCATTACTTCAACAGAGGTTATTGGAAGTGGTTCCTCAAGAATCATAATAACGCCAAAGGATGCACTACGTCCTAATACGCAATATACAGTTAAACTTCCGGCTGCTCTTTTTAGAGATGGTAACGGTAATTTATCGGATTATCGCACATGGAATTTTAAAACGGAAGCATCGCCGGTTAATTTGCAGGCAACAGATGCATTATTTCCAAGCAACAATGCTTTTCAAGTACCAAGCAATACATCCTTTGTAATGAGATTTGATAAAAATGTCGTGGCGCAGCCGAATAAAAATATTGATATTATTCCGGTGAGTACAGGCACTCGTTTGAGTATTCCAGCAAACAGCTCACAGGTTACAATCGTAAATAATGAAGTAACCATCAGACCGAGTAGTAGATTAACGGCAAATGTCAGCTATTACATCGTTGTAGAGCCTGGGGCATTTAGCGAAAGAGGAGCTTCCAGCGATCGCATATTCTCGGGGATTACATCTACGATGGATTGGAGATTCACCACAGCACCTGATGATAATAACCCTCCAACCATCTCGCAAAGAACGCCTACAGGCAGTGGGGCAGGGGTAAATACGCCGCTTGTTATTACTTTTAATGAGCCTGTATTTCCTGGCGATTGGAATGGCAAACTAGAGGTGCGTCAAGTAACTGGCGATAAGCTGCTGCGTGAAATTCCGGCTACCTCATCGCGTATTTCAGGCTGGGGAACGAATACGATTACGGTTAATGTAACAGGGGCAATCTCAGGCGAGGCTTCAGCTCCTTATTTGAACAATACCCAATACTATGTGAAAATTTCCAATACAGCGATTCGAGATGCGGCGGGTAATGCTTTCAGAGGAATTACGAATACGACAGAATGGCGCTTTAGCGTTACAACAGTTACTGAAGGCCCTTATCTGGTTGGCATGACGCCAGAGGATGGTGCTAATCCTGTAGCCGTCGATGAAACCTTTACGGCGATATTTAACAAGCCTGTTAAAGTATCCTCGATCCCTAGAATTTGGTTTAATCAGAAGGATGGTTCTGTTACCCCGATTTCGGCCTCTGACATTATGGTCGATTCTAAGGACAGCAAAGCAATTACGTTTAAGCCTAGTGTTAATTTAACAGCTAACAGAGATTATTATATTACTATCGCGGATGATGCAATATCTGATTTAGTCGACAATTATTTTGTGGGCATCGACAATACGAATCGTTGGACCTTCAAAACGGTCGGAGGAGATACAACTCCGCCAGCTATATCTTCAAGTGAAGCGAGCGGATCGATCATTCGCTTAATTTATAACGAGCCGTTGAATGCCAAAATCAAAACCTCCCCTGCGAGCTATGCTGTAAAGGTAGCTGGCATTGACCGCCAGGTGACGAAGGTTGACACAGCAGGAAACATGGTAACGTTAACGATATCCGGTACAATTGGCAGCAATCATCAAGTGAAGGTGTCTTATACAAGGCCGGCGACCAACCCTGTTCAGGATTTGTCCGGTAATTTCGCTCTGAGCTTTGATAATTTAGAGGTCAAAAATGGCTTGAGCAGCTCTGCACCCGCGTTATCTAGCGGCAGTGCATCCGGTAATACGGTTATCCTTAATTTTAACCAGCCATTGTCGAGTGTTAACAGCTATGCAAGTTCCCAGTTTACCGTTTATGTAAATGGCACGAGCTACGTACCATCATCCCTTTCGGTCAGCGGCAGCTCAGTCATTCTTTACATTAACACTTCAATTGCAAGCGGCAGCACGGTTCGAGTATCCTACACACCGGGCAGCTACCCGCTTACTGGTCAAAATGGTCTTAGAGTGGGTTCCATCAGCAGTTATACTATCTCGCAGTCATCAACAGGAGGTAATTATCAGTATCCTCCAGCATTGCAGTATATTACAGCATCTGGCACGTCAGTCATTCTTAAATATAACAAAACATTAAATCCGAACACGGTACCAACTGCATCGCAATATAGTGTACTGGTCAATAGTGCAGCAAGATCGATTCAATCGGTCAGCATATCAGGCGACTCTGTATATTTGACGCTTACGTCCGGCATTCAAGCGAATCAAACGGTATCAGTGACTTATGTTGGATCAACCAGTTTCGTAAATGATTATTACGGTTATTTCGCCCCTTCCTTCAGTAATATTTTGGCTAACCAAGGCAGCTCGGGCGGAAGCGGTTTGCCTGCTTCTATGCAAAGCGCAATAATTAAAGGTTCTATCGTTACGTTAAGCTTTACTGAACCGCTGCAGTATAACAATTCCTTACCAACGAGCATGTTCATGGTTCGTGTCAATGATTCAGTTAGATTGGTAAATAACGTTAATATCAGCGGCAATTCTATCATATTAACGCTAACCTCGCCGGCTCAAGTAGGGGAGCGAGTCGTGGTCTACTATACTCAGTCGGATAACGGTTTGAAGACAGCGAACGGCGTTTTGGTAAGCAGCTTCAATAATGTCAATGTAGTAAACCAAACGACGTTGATCGACACGCTTACAGGTGATTATGAGGTTGTAGAGACGAATGCGATTTTGCTGAAAACATCAACCGCTACAACAAGCTCTTCGGTATCGCCAGCTGGAACGAGTGCAAGCAAGTATAAAATAAACAATGAAAACTTCATTACAGCGGTTACGACTTCACACAATGCGGGAATAAGCAATCCGCGAATTGTTTTCCGAGTACCTTCGACCGAGAGGGCAGGGGTCGTGTCGATTCCGGTTATTGCATTGGAAATGTCGCAAAAAATTAGCGGCAATGTGACTTGGATTGTCCAACATGGCGATGCTAGTTATGAATTGCCGTTGAAAGGGTTGAATTTCGCAGAGTTGTCGCGCTACAACAATGGAAGCGGCATTTCTAATGAAGTGGTGATTTCGATTGACGAAGGAACATCTACGTTTACGTCTGATCTGACTAGAGCAATAAGCAATTCAAAAGCAACGATGATTGCAGGTCCGGTATACTATGAGGTTGCAGTGATGAATGGAAGCAGCCGCAAGGAGATTACAAGCTTTGGAAGCTATGTGACAAGAACGATAAGCACTTCATCGTCTGTTAACTATAGTCAGACTGCTGCCGTATGGGTAGATCCTGTAACAGGGCTGCTTACGTATGTTCCGACTTTGTTCAAGCAAGATGGCAATAGGACAATCGCTGTCTTCAAACGCCAAGGAAACAGCGCTTATGCGCTAGTGCGCAATACAGCTACCTTTACAGATATCGCCAAACACTGGTCTGCTGAAGACGTACTTATGATGTCACGCAAATTTATTGTTGAAGGCTACAGTGCAACAAAATTCGAGCCGCAAAAGCAAATAACGCGCGGTGAGTTTGCAACTTATGTTGCCAAGGGCTTAGGACTTGAAGGAGATCGTACAGCAGCCGCCAAGTTTAAGGATGTCAATGCCAATACGGTAATGGGCGCTTATATCGGAGCTGCTGCCAAAGCAGGCATCGTTAACGGCAAGACGACAACAACCTTCAAACCGAATGATCCGATCAAGCGCGAGGAAATGGCGGCCATGATGATGCGGGCTGCTAAGGTGGCAGGCATAACAGATAAGCTCCCGCAATCTGTAGATACGTATTTGTCTGTCTATTCCGATCGCAGCAAAATCAGTGCCTATGCCAAAACAGATATGGCCAATGCGATTTATTTAGGCATTATTAACGGCAAAACAAAAACGACGCTTAGCCCGCAGACGAATGCGACTCGTGCAGAAGGCACAGTCATGATCCGCCGTTTGCTGGAAAAAGCAGAATTTTTAACTCCATAAAAGAGCATGATGACGAAGACATCCTATCGTTAAAAATTTTTAATGATTGCTAGCGCAAATTGCGAAAAGTCGTCAGGTATAGTATGAAAGCTATATTTGGCGGCTTTTTTGCAAGCTTCTCAGCACCTATATCATAGTAAAAAGGTAGCTAAAATATGAAACTGCCAAAATTTTGCTAGCTTGTTTGCTATAAAACGGAACTTTTCTACTACTTATGTAGTCTATAATAGAAGATAAGTAGAGATAGGAGAGTTGCAGAAGCTATGCAAAAAGAGTTTCACTTGGTAGGCCGTCGGATTGCCAGAACTGGAAAAAGAGTTATCGTTATTACTTTAGGGGCATTATTATTAACCCAGACTGCAGGAGAATTATTGCCGAGGCAATGGAATGTTTTAAGCATAGAGCAAGCGGCGGCAGCCAGCTCATTAAAGCAGGTGCAGCAGTCGATAATTACGTCAGGTGCCAAACGGATAGATTATACGTTTACGACAAAAAGAGGCAGCGCCAATGTTCAAACAGCTGTTCATGTGATCGAAGTAGATTTATCCAACCCCAACGTTGCATTAAATGCAATGAGTGGAAAAGGGAACAGCATCGCACAAAAAAATAACATAATGAATATGGTCAAAGAAAATAAGGCAGTGGCCGGTATTAACGGAGATATTTTCGTAATGGCTAATGATGGGGCGCCGTTAGGAGCGCAAGTTACAAGCGGCATGCTGCTGTCCAGCCCATCCAGGCAAAAAGGGATGTACGCTATTGCGATTACGAAGGATCGCAAGCCCGTTATAGATTCATATACCTTTGAAGGCATGGTAACAACCGATACCGGATTTACGTTTCCGCTGGAAGGTGTGAATCAATCTGCTTACTACCCGGAGGTAGAAGGCATTACATATAGTCATGTTGATGTGATGTATATGTATACGAGTGCTTGGGGAGGAGCTCAGCGTCCGAGCAATTCTGCAACCAAGCCGACAGAGGTGCTGGTCATTGACGGCATTATCGAAAAAATCTCGTATGAAACTCCGCTTGCAGATGCTATTCCTGAGAATGGATACATTTTGCGCACAAGCGGAAAAGCTGCAAAATTTGTTCGCGACAATTTGAAGATTGGTCAGGCGATTACGTCTGAGTATGCTTTAAAATCCAATACAACAGGCAAGGCGGTCGATCCGTCCAGCTTTGAGATGCTTATGGGCGGTCATACGCTGCTAGTTGATCAAGGCGCGCCATCGGCGTTTTCGCGCGACATATCAGGTGTTAGCGGCTCTTCATATACTTCCCGTTCTGCTATTGGATATTCCAAAGACGGAACTAAGGTGTATATGATTACTAGTGAGCGCAAAAACGGAAATACGGGTTTGAGCCTGAAGGAGCTGCAGCAGGCGATGGTTGAGCTCGGCGTCTATAAAGGTATTAACCTCGATGGCGGAGGTTCAACCACAATGATTGATCGCCCACTCGGCAGCTTTAACGTTCAACTTTCTCATCCAACGCAGGAGAATTCCATGCGCAGCGTTGCTAACGGCATTGGCGTATTCAGTCTGGCGCCGCAAGGCAAGTTGAAGGCGATGCTGGTCAGCGGTGATAATATGATGCTAGTAGGTCAAAACGCAAAGTTTAATGTCAGCGGTTATGATACTTACTACAATCCTGTTGCTATGGATCAGGTTGATGTCGTATGGTCTTCCGAAAAGGCTATTGGTACGTTGAACGGCAATGAATTTACAGCAACCAAAATTGGTCAAACCCATATTATTGCAACTGCTGGAGACGTTTCAGTAAAATATAAAGTGGACGTTGTCGGATCCGACCAAATCAAGTCCATGAAAATAAACGCCGGTTCGGCGTTGTTAGTGCCAGGCGCGACATTTAATGCACCAGTATCAGTAACTTTGAAAAACGGCAAGAGCTACACCTTGAACACCAGCGCTTTGGAATGGGAGTTTGTCGGATTTGAAGGTTCTTACAAGGATGGGCAAGTAACTGTACATTCTATCGAGCCAAACACGCAAATCGGCTATGCGATTGCCAGATATGATGGCTATGGCGCCATGATTCCATTGGCGAAGAGCGAGAGTGCAGATATGCTGGAAGATTTCGAAGTTTCTCGATATGCTATTACATCACAGGTCGCTCCTGCCGATACAACTAAAGGGTCAGTAAAACTTGTTACCGATCTTCCTGAGCAGAAATCAGGCAGAGCTTTGCAAATTTCTTATGACTTTACAAACAGTACAGGCACGAAAGCTTCCTATGCTGTATTTGGAAAAAGCGGCGGTATTACGTTGCCAGGTACACCAGGCGCTATGACGATGGATGTATACAGCGATAATAGCCGCAACTGGATGCGTGCCGAAATTGTAGATGCAGATGGCAAAATAAATTATGTGGACATTGCCAAGGAGCTTAACTGGAGCGGCTGGAAAAATGTCAGAATGAATTTGCCAAGCGGAATGAAATATCCAGTAAAGCTTAAACGTGTATATGTCGTACAGCTAGATGAGGCGGGCTCTAACAAAGCAGCAGCCGGCGCGGTCGCCATAGACAATATCCGCGTGCTGACAACGGCTGAAGTGGCTAATCCGCAAAATGCTAAAATCGAGATGCAGGTTGGCAATTCCACAGCTAAGGTCAATGGCAAGTCACTAAAGCTGGAAACAGCACCGCTATTGCAGAAAGGCACGACTTATGTTCCCGTACGTTTCGTATCCGAAGCGATGGGCTCAGAAATTGTGTATGAGCATAAGACAAGAAGAGTGACGGTTTTGCGAGGAAAGCAAATGCTCGAGATGAATATAGGCCAGAAGGAATATACGCTTAACGGCGTGCGTTATCAGTCAGAGGTTGCCCCATTTACACAAAACGGGCGCACCTTGATTCCGATCAGACTATTTTCTGAGCAGCTGGGATTCAAAGTGGAATATGAGCCTACAAACAAAAAAATTACCATTGAATAGCATAGACTCAGCTGTATAGGCTTGTGTTATTATAGAAATGGAAAACGTTATTCATAAAGGGGTGCCGATCAATTGGACCACCTTACTTTTGATTTAGACCGAGTCATCTCGAATGCTATAAAGGTAATGGAAGACAGCAAGTATCAAATATATGAAATTTGCGAATCCGCCCGCAAGGAGCTTGAGTCCTTAGAGCAAGAGCTGGAGCAGGTGCTTCAAGAAACGGTCACCATTATTGACAAGGTAGACCAGCTTGAAATGTCTTATCGGCATGCCCGAATCCGCCTGACAGAGGTGAGCCGAGATTTTGTGCGCTATACTGAGGCTGATATAAAAACAGCTTATGAAAAGGCGACCTTAATTCAGACAGAGCTTGCTATTTTTCGTGAGAAAGAGCACTATTTAAAGGCTCGCCGCGATGATTTGCAAAAGCGTGCGCGCAATGTCGAGCAATCGATTGAGCGCGCCGAAATGATCGCTTCGCAAATGAATGTCGTGCTTGAGTATTTGTCAGGAGATTTGAATCAGGTTACAAGAATTATTGAATCAGCCAAGACTAGGCAGCTGCTAGGTTTAAAAATTATTTTGGCTCAGGAAGAAGAGCGCAAACGAATCGCAAGGGAAATTCATGATGGTCCAGCCCAATCGCTTGCCAATATTGTACTTCGTACAGAGATTGCCGAGCGCATGCTCGTTAGGGAGCAATTTGAGCTTGTCCATCATGAGCTGATGGATTTAAAAGGGCAGGTCCGCTCCGGCTTGGAGGAAATTCGCAAAATCATATTTAATTTGCGGCCAATGGCGCTGGATGATTTGGGACTTGTGCCTGCTTTGCGCAAATTTACTCAAGACTTTGAAGAAAAGTCTAAAATCCATACAAAATACGAATTAGTCGGTAAAGAAATTAGATTGCCTTCGGCTATGGAGGCTGCTATTTTCCGTCTGGTGCAGGAAGCGTTCTCTAATGTACTGAAGCATGCCAGCGCAACTTTTGTAGTATTGGAAATTACGTTCAAGCCAGGACTTATCACGCTTATGATTCAAGATAATGGAGTTGGCTTTTCTATTAACAAGCTCGACAAAATATCGGCATCCTCGCAAAATTCTCATTTTGGAATTATCGGGATGCGAGAGCGTGTGGAACTGGTAAACGGAAAGCTAAATATTGATTCAATACGGGGAGAAGGTACGACAATTACTATAGATATTCCAACTACTACAGATGGTGGAAAGGAGAATGAAATGAATGAGCTTGAATCCAGATAGCAAGAAAGAAAAAATTAAAATCCTCTTAGCCGACGATCATCAATTGTTTCGCGAAGGGCTAAAACGTATTTTGAATATGGAGGATGATTTGGAGGTCATCGGCGAGTGCGGCGATGGCATTCAAGTGATGGAGTTCTGCAATCAAATCCAGCCTGAAATTGTATTAATGGATATTAATATGCCTGTCGAGACAGGGGTAGCTGCAACCGAGCGTCTTAAAACGATGTTTCCCGAAGTGAAGGTTATTATATTATCGATACATGATGATGAAAGCTATGTGTTCGAAGCTCTGCGTAAAGGAGCAACCGGTTATTTGCTTAAAGATATGGAAGCGGAATCGCTTATTAATGCAATTCGTTCAGTATCGCAGGGGCACTCCTTTATTCATCCAAAGGTAACTGGCAAGCTGATTAATCAGCTGCGCCGCATGACATACTTGGACGAGATGGGTGTCGCTGGAGGAGCAGCAGCAGCTCGTGAAAATGGCGTGAAATATATTGATAGCGAGGAAAGCCCGCTAACCCGCCGTGAAGCTGAAGTGCTGAGGCTGATGGCAGAAGGCAAGAGTAATCGTATGATTGGCGACCATCTGTTCATTAGTGAGAAAACAGTTAAAAACCACGTCAGCAGTATCCTTCAAAAAATGGAGGTAGACGACCGTACGCAAGCGGTTATCAACTCCATCAAATACGGCTGGGTTACCTTGAACTAGCAAAAGAAAGAGCAATTCTTGAATATTAGAATTTTCTACATTCTAATATTTTGGGAGTTGCTCTTTTTAGTTTATAATCACACCGGACATAAATGTCCCTTAGCCGACGAAAATGGTGTAAAAAAATTTGTAACAGACAAGGGTGACCGTTAAACGATAAAAACAAGCAATGAACGGAGTAAATTAAACTATAAGGGACCTTTTTGACCGTTATAATTCAAAAAATTGAAAAACAGGGTCCTAACGGTCGTTTATGACCGCAACAATCAGCATGCAGCGTGTCCGTCGCAGCCGCATCCGAAGAACCAAATTCGCTACATGTTCTTATATGTCATCAAGAAGCTGCGCATCCTTAGCAAGGATGCGCAGGGTATCTCTTAGAACTTGGTTAAATTACAGGGATTTTCTGCGTGCAAAAAGGGTTACGATGCCCGCCAATGTTACGAATGAGCCAATGAAGTAGTATGGCAACGCGGAAGTATCACCGGTTTTTGGAAGTTTTTCTAGAGGAACTTCCTCCTCATTCACAATTTCTCCCCCTGTTCCTCCGTTGTTATTTCCTGATCCGCTTGTTTCTTCTTCATGTTCTTCATATTCCACATCATCTGTGCCGGCTGGTACCTCCTCTTCATCGATAATTTCGATCACCTCAGTCGGACTAGGTGTAATGGTTGGACCAGGTGTGCTGGTCGGACTAGGCGTACTAGTTGGACTAGGTGTATTGGTTGGGCTTGGCGTATTAGTCGGACTAGGTGTGTTAGTTGGAGTCGGGCTTGGTGTCGGATCTGGCGTCGGGTCTGGTGTCGGTGAAGGTGTAGGGTCTGGTGTTGGCGTAGGTGTCGGCGTCGGTGTAGGTGTAGGTGTCGGCGTCGGTGTCGGTGTTGGCGTCGGCGTCGGTGTCGGCGTCGGTGTTGGCGTCGGTGTAGGTGTTGGCGTAGGTGTAGGTGTAGGCGTCGGTGTAGGTGTCGGTGTCGGTGTAGGTGTAGGCGTCGGCGTAGGTGTCGGTGTTGGCGTCGGCGTAGGTGTAGGTGTTGGCGTAGGTGTAGGTGTCGGCGTAGGTGTAGGTGTCGGTGTCGGTGTCGGTGTAGGTGTCGGTGTCGGTGTAGGTGTAGGCGTCGGCGTAGGTGTCGGTGTTGGCGTCGGTGTAGGTGTCGGCGTCGGTGTAGGTGTAGGTGTAGGTGTAGGTGTAGGTGTAGGCGTAGGTGTAGGTGTAGGTGTAGGTGTTGGTGTAGGTGTCGGCGTCGGTGTAGGTGTCGGTGTAGGTGTAGGCGTAGGTGTAGGTGTAGGTGTAGGTGTAGGTGTAGGTGTAGGTGTAGGTGTCGGCGTTGGTGTAGGTGTCGGCGTTGGTGTAGGTGTAGGTGTCGGCGTCGGTGTAGGTGTCGGCGTCGGTGTAGGTGTAGGTGTCGGTGTTGGCGTAGGTGTCGGCGTCGGTGTAGGTGTCGGCGTTGGTGTAGGTGTAGGTGTCGGTGTAGGTGTAGGTGTAGGTGTAGGTGTAGGTGTCGGCGTTGGTGTAGGTGTCGGCGTCGGTGTAGGTGTCGGCGTTGGTGTAGGTGTCGGCGTCGGTGTAGGTGTCGGCGTAGGTGTAGGTGTCGGCGTAGGTGTAGGTGTAGGTGTCGGCGTCGGTGTAGGTGTAGGTGTTGGTGTCGGCGTCGGTGTAGATGTCGGTGTAGGTGTAGGTGTAGGTGTCGGCGTAGGTGTTGGTGTCGGCGTAGGTGTAGGTGTCGGCGTAGGTGTTGGTGTAGGTGTAGGTGGTATACATGTACATATTGGCGTAGGCGTTGGCGTCGGAGTAGGTGTCGGAGCAGGGCATTTGTCTTTGCTCTTCACATTAATGGATGAGCTCTTCCCCCAATGTACCTGCATATGCTCAGTACCATTTGGATTTAGTGAAGGCATGGTGTATACCGAATTTCCTTGGATGGTTGTAGTAGTCCATTCACTATTTCCGGTTCCATTCAATTTCCATTGAACCTTAACTGCTACATTACTATGATTAGTAATTACCCATATCTTATTGCCTTGCTCATCACAAACTGCTTCGGCTGTAATAATCGGTGTATTGATCACTGCAATGGTTTCCGTTTTGTTTGCTTTTACGTTGATTTGCGTGGAGCTATTTAGTGTAGTCGTGAAGCCTGTCGAGGTGAGCTCTTTTAGATTGTAGCTGCCAGGAGCCAAATTGTTGAAGGTCAATTTTCCATTGCTATTCGTTTGGCCGCTAACTACGAAATTATTATTTTTCGTTAGCTCGAAGGTGACATCAGCGTGTGGAGCGCCTCTTTTTTCATACAAATATTTTTCTATTAATATATTGCCGCAGCCGGATGTTCTTTCAAACTGATAATTTATTGCAATTTTGCTGTTATTAATAATACTGTACAGGTTGTCCTGAGACGGTCCTGTATACAAAACCAGCTTAGTGTCTATGCAGGATGGCATTTGAATCGTTAATTCATAGTTCCCTTTTTTATCTACTTTTATAGTCTTATGCTCGAAAGGGCTTTGGCTGCTGGAGCTGTAATATTCAAACGATGAAAAGGTAACTTCAACGCAGTCTTTCGTGGTGGTAAAATAGGCTGTGGCAGTCCCGTCTCCATTCACCTTTATATAAGGCTTGGAGCCTTGCTGCTTTACATCGCTTTTACTTTTTGAATATTGTGTACAGCTCGCAGGCGGGTTTGGCGAACCTCCGCCGCCCTTGCCTGCAATTGCAAAATGTGCTGGGCCTAATGTCATTGACATGAACAGAGCTAGAACAAGTAAGAAAGCCCAATGTTTGCTGAAACGCTTCATCTCACTTCTCTCCTTTAATTAATTAGCTTAAGGCCTGCCGAAATATCCTCCTTTATCAAAATTTCCACCATATTATGTATATTTGTGTGAGTTATAAAAAATGATAGCAAAGACAATTTTTACAACAAGGGTATGAAATTGATAAGTATTGGTTGCTTGGATGGCATTTTGTCGGTAAGCTTCATCATTAATCTTTAAGTATTCAGCAAAAAAAGGCGATCTCTTAGGATCGCCGTTATGCATCAAATAAAGAGATGAAAAGCTTTATTAATCAAACGCCTGATTACCCTTGCTTTTTAGTCCTGCCAAACCAATTTGTCCAGCTCCTGTTACAGGCTCTCGCACGCCATCTACAGCAGGGTCAACATACGTATAAAACCATTGCTCCAAACTGTTTCTCATTTGCAGCTTGATATCCCTATACTTTTCATCCTTATCCAAATTAACTCTTTCCTGCGGATCAACGGTCAGATGATATAATTCATGCGGACCATAAGGATAACGGTGGACGTACTTCCATTCTTTACTGCGCACCATGCGTACAGGGCCATACTCATCAAAAATGACGATATGCTCTCTCTCGGGCATTCCTTCCCCTTTTAGAAGCTTATAAAAGCTTTTTCCGGGCATTCCTTTTACTTCGGAGCGTTCAACCGATGCGCATTCCAGCAGAGTAGGCATGACATCATATCCGCTAAGCATAACATCGGTAACCTCATTAGCTTTAATGACTCCTGGCAGGCTGAATATAGCTGGAACTTTAACCGACGAATCATACATATTTTGTGGATAGGTGCCATTTCCTTTTCCCCAAAACCCATGCTGTCCGCAGCTAAAGCCGTTATCGCTCATAAAGCAGACAAGGGTGTTGTCACGTATGCCAAGCTGCTCCAGCTTATTCAGCAATCTGCCAATCTGCTCATCCATCGCAGTAATAGAGGCGTAATAGCCCTGCAAATTAGCGCGTACATCATCGCCCCATGGAGGATTAGGTATTTTCCACGGGTGTTCCTCCTCCTGCGGACAGCTCTCGAAGCTGCAATCCTGATACATTGCTGTAAAGCGTTCTGGATGATTATTCACCCAGGGACTATGGGGCGCCGTATAATGCACACTAATATAGAAGGGCTGTTGGTCTGCATTAGGACCGTAACGATCTAAAAAGGCCAGGGCATCATCTGTAATTACATCAGTTATATAGCGTTCTTCCCGATACAATTGGCCATCACGGATCATAGGTGCTCCGTAATAAGGACCGCCGCCGCTTTGATGCGCAAACCAATGAGTAAAGCCGTCAGCAGGAATCGCGTTATCGTCGATATGCCATTTGCCGCTCAGACCGCATATATAGCCTTGCTCAGCAAGAAGAGCCGCGTATGTAGTTTCTTGCTCCAAATATCGAATTGTATTCCTTTCGCCTTCCGGTTCCTTAATCCAGTCATGCACGCCATGCTGGGACGGAATACGTCCTGTCATTAGAGAGGCTCTTGCTGGGGAGCAAACAGGCGATACGCAGAAAAAGTTGTCGCAGCGCATGCCGGTTGCCGCTAGCTGGTCTAGATTAGGCGTTATGATCTCCTTATTGCCAGCACAGCCCATGGCCCAGGCACCTTGATCATCTGACAATATAAATACGATATTAGGACGTTTGCTGCCAAGCTGGTTCATCTATCTCACCCCTAAGTAGTGCGTCCTTGTATAAGGACGGGAGACTTGTTTGATTGATATATAGGAAATTATAGGTTTCGCCTTATACCTGTTCTTATATTTCATCGGTAACGTCCCAAGGACGGCGGAAGTCGTTTATTGTTGAAGATAAAAATTTTTATACACTTGTTCTTATATCTTATCTTTAAATACGCTCGTCAAAGGCAAACCGTAGTTGGTGGTGGAAAGCG
>NZ_JBOZWO010000031.1:0-80926 GCF_050864975.1 Paenibacillus sp. GXUN7292
ACAATTTTGTTACTTGGGACATTTCTGCACATTGTGTATGAAATTTCATATACAATTTTGTTACTTGGGACATTTCTGCACATTGTGTATGAAATTTCATATACATTGAGACGTTTTGAGGGGGCGTCGGCCCATTCTGTATGAATTTTCATATACAATTGTGTTTTTGGGAGCATTCCAGCGTATTGTATATGAAATTTCATATACAATACGCTGTTTCGAGGGGCGCGGACACGCATAGGGTGGTAGAGTTTCGATATAGGAGAAAAGTGACTGTTTTCGTAGGGCAGGAATCTGCTCTTTTTATTGTGTTAAAATAAGCTATAGGCATACAAACAGGCTTAATCAGAGAGGAGCAGCTGCAATGAGTCTTTCACCGCAACACACATCAGTTGGCTTTATCGGTATTGGCGTAATGGGCAGAAGTATGGCGGGGCATCTATTAGACGCAGGCTATGCGCTTCATGTTTATACAAGAACCGCATCCAAGGCAGACGAGCTGGTTAAGAGGGGCGCAACGCTGCACCATTCTCCCAAAGCGCTAGCAACAGCTTGCGATGTCGTCATTACGATGGTCGGCTACCCGCACGATGTAGAGGAGATTTACTTGCAGGCTGACGGATTGCTTGCACATGCGAGGCCGGGAGCTTATTTCATCGATATGACCACGTCCAGCCCGCAGCTGGCCCAGCGCATTCACGAAGCATGCGCCGCAAAAGGCGTGCATGCGCTTGACGCGCCAGTGTCAGGCGGCGATATCGGCGCCAGAGATGCCAAGCTGTCGATTATGGTCGGCGGAGACAAAGATGTATATGACGCAGTACTGCCGATTCTTCAGCTGATGGGCAGCAATATTGTGCGTCAAGGCGCAGCAGGAGCCGGTCAGCATACGAAAATGTGCAATCAAATCGCTATTGCCTCCAATATGATGGGCGTGTGCGAGGCGTTGGCCTATGCGAAAAGCTCCGGTCTTGATCCCGCTACCGTCCTTCAAAGCATAGAAAGCGGAGCTGCAGGCAGCTGGTCGCTCAGCAATCTCGGCAAGCGCATGATTGACGGCAATTTTGAACCTGGCTTTTATATTAAGCATTTCATAAAGGATATGGGCATTGCGCTGCAATCTGCCAAAGAGATGGGCCTCAATACGCCAGGACTCGCTCTGGCTGAATCGATTTACAAACAACTTGCCGAGCTAGGATATGGCGAGAAAGGCACACAGGCACTGTACTTATATTACACAAAACATGCTAACCAACAAGAATAAACGGCTATCGACTTCCTTTGAACGAGCTCGTTTAAAGAAAAAGGCAGATAAGGGATCTATCCCTTATCTGCCTTTTTTGTTCAAGCACGAAAATCACTGCTGGCAGCCTGCAGCAATTGCATAAGCTGCCTGGCCGTTTGACGCAAATGCTGGCGCGTCCGCTCAGGCTTCATTGCCTCCTCCAGCGTCATAGGACCGCTAACGATCGGAAAGCTCGCTGTTATGCCATTGCTGAACAGCTCACTGCCCGTATTCTGCACGCTGCCGGCCAGCGCAATAACGGGAATGCCTTGCTGAGCTGCAAGCTTGGCGACTCCGAGCGGCGCCTTGCCGCGCGCTGTCTGCCCATCCAGCCTGCCCTCGCCAGTTATGACTAGTGAAGCTCCTGCCATATGCTGCGCTAGGTTCAGGCGGTCAAGCACCAGCTCGATGCCGGATTGCAGCTCGCCGCCAAGAAAGCCGACAAAAGCAGCGCCTAATCCCCCGGCAGCCCCCGCTCCTGGCATGAGGGCGATATCACGTCCGAGAAATCCATTAGCTGCCTCGGCGAACTGGCGCAAGCCTTGATCAAGCTGCTCAACCGTCGCCTGATCTGCACCCTTCTGCGGCGCAAATATATATGCAGCGCCGTCATGGCCATACAGCGGATTATCCACATCACAGGCAATGCGGAAGTGACAGTCCTTGAGCTGCTCCATAACGCCGCTGGCATCAATGCTTGCAATATTCGCTAATGCGGCACCGTTATTCGCAACGGGCCGGCCTTCTTGATCCAGAAAACGCCAGCCGAGGGCAGACAGCATACCGATACCGCAATCATTAGTGGCACTGCCTCCAAGCCCAATAATAAACTGGCGGCAGCCTTGCAGGACTGCATGGCGGATCATCTCGCCAACCCCATAGGTCGTCGTGTGCAGCGGATTGCGCTTCGGCATCGGAACGAGCGGCAAGCCGCAGGCGGCAGAGACCTCTATCACGGCTGTATGATCACTCATCACACCGTAGGAAGCCTGAACAATTTCGTCTAGCGGGCCAGTCACATCAGCTGTCTGCAATACGCCATTCGCAGCGGCAATCATCGCTTCGACCGTACCTTCGCCGCCATCTGCCAGCGGAAGCGAGCACACCTCTGCTTGAGGCGCAGCATCATAAATACCGGATGCAATCGCCTCTGCCGCTTCTATTGAGGACAAGCAATCTTTAAAGGAATCTATTGCAATTATAATTTTCAATCTAGTATCGCCCCCGACAATAATTCCACTTATACAAAAGCTAACAAGCTAGACTTGCTCATTCACAAGCTGCGCTGCTTGCTCAAGCGCTGCAATGACTTTGTCGCACCACTCATCGAATTCAGGATCCTCCGTCTGAAGCTCCGGATGCGCCAAAATATGATTAATCGTCTGCTTCATCCCTTGATCAAGCCGAGTCGTCGCCACAAATCCGGGCACAAGCCGCTTTAGCTTGCTATTGTCAAAAACGACGGAGTGCGCTTTATCTCCAAGCAAGCCTCCTTCATAGTAGCCATTGCTGCATGCGGACAAGAACGAGGAAGACACATGCACGGCCTTCAGCTCGACGCCAAGCGCATCTGCAATAATTTGATAGATTTGATTCCACGTAACGGTCTCATCAGAAGTAATTTGAACCGCCTCGCCTATAGCATGCATATTGCCCATAAGGCCAATAAAACCTTTGGCATAGTCACTGTTATGCGTCATCGTCCATAATGATGTGCCGTCACCGTGTATAATAACAGGCTTGCCGGCCAGCATTCTGCGGGCTACCTGCCATGAGCCTTTTGCTCCGTGCACACCGAGAGGAATCGATCTGTTGCTATAAGTATGGCTCGGCCTGACAATCGTAATCGGAAATCCATGTTCACGGTATTGCTTGATTAAATACTCCTCACAGGCAATTTTGTCACGGGAATATTCCCAATATGGATTGGCAAGCGGCGTCCCTTCATTTACCCGGTAATCCGATAACGGCTTCTGATAAGCAGAAGCCGAGCTTATAAAAATGAACTGCTTCGTTTTGTTATGAAAGAGTCGATAATCACGTTCCAAATGTTCGGGCTTAAAGGCAATAAAATCAGCTACGACATCAAAGGACATATCGGCAATAAGCGATGCTACCTTCTGTTCATCGTTAATATCCGCTTCAATGCTTTTTACACCCGCAGGCAGCGCGTTATTTTTTGAACCACGATTCAATACATACAGCTCGCAGCCTTGCTGCGCCAGCTGCTCCGTTATAGCTAAACTAATCGTTCCTGTTCCACCAATAAATAATGCTTTCATAAGCCACCTCCTATTTTAACTATTCGACACTTGCCTAATGAAACCTGCCCTTTGCTGCTATCCCTATTTCACTAATTATGTTAAATTCACTATGTACATAAACATAAGGATAAACGGATTCCGTCGTCCTTTGGCCATGCGCGATTACCCGGTCATGCGCAGCCTTATCTTTATCATACAGGAGGGTCTTAGATGAAGAAGCTTATAAAATGGTTAGCAGCCCTTTTGCTGATACCAGTTGCTATTATTGTTGTATTTCTTGGCTATGTCACAATTACGGATTATAAGCCGCCTGCACAGATAGCGCTGCCCTTGAATGAACCCATGCTGCCTGCCAAAACAGTCATTACGCAAGGTGACACGCTTACAGCTACTACGTTTAATATCGGCTACGCCGGTCTTGACGAAGGGCAGGATTTCTTTATGGATGGCGGAACCCGCTCGCGCTCAAGCAGTAAGTCCAAAACCGACGAAAACATTCTCTCAATGGGTGGATATTTGCAGGACAAACAATCGGACTTTTATTTGCTTCAAGAGGTGGATATCAAATCCTCACGCAGCTATAAAGTAAACGAGGTTACTATTCTGCGAGATTTATTGCCGCAATACGGCTACGTCTTTGCACTCAATTATAAGGTGCCTTGGGTGCCTGTTCCTGTATTTAAGCCAATGGGCAGTGTGCAAAGCGGGCTGCTCACGATGTCGCAATATGCAAGCCGCGCGCATACAAGATACGATTTGCCGGGCAAAGAAAGCTGGCCTGTTCAGCAGATGGAGCTTGACCGCGCCTTTATCGAAAGCCGCTATCCTGTAGACAACGGCAAGGAATTCGTGCTGGTCAACCTGCATCTGTCCGCCTTTGACGAAGGCGGCGTAATTCGCAAGCAGCAGCTTGAATTTCTCGAAGCTTACATTGAGCAAGAAGTAAAGCAAGGCAATTACTTGCTGCTTGGCGGCGATTGGAACCATTCCCTGCCAGGCACTGATCCGCAAGTATTTCCCGCAGAGCAAGCATGGCCGGAATGGCTTCAGCCTTTCCCTGTAAGCTTTGGTGCGGAAAATTTTAATTGGGGAGTAGACCCTAATACGCCGACTGTTCGCACGCTAGACATTGCTTATGAGGATGGGGTAAACTTTCTCGCTGTTATAGATGGTTTTCTTGCCTCTTCAAACATTGAAATTATAGAAACTAGAGGCGAGCAGCTGCATTTCAAAAATAGCGATCATAACCCTGTAACGATTTCATTTCGTTTGCTTAAGTTTAATTTTTAATGCCGTAGGGCTATATGAGTAAGGAGTTGTAAGCAATGTGGAGTTTAAAGTTAGAACCTATAAGTCGTGCAAATATCATTAATCTGCTTAACCTGCCTGAGTCTGAGGAAGAATGGTCACGTTTGCTGATGGAGGAAGCCGAGCAAGGCATTGACGGCACTGCTATGCGGGAGCAACGGCTTGCGGCTATGTCTGAGCAGCTCTTGCGAATGCTGCCAGACCGCTTTCATCCGTACGTTCATGACGGTACTATTAACCAGCCTAATCTGGAAGCTGCTGTTCGTGAGGATCTGTTGCAATGGTATCAGGAACAACGACAGCAGATTACTGCCTCTATAGAAGGCGCATGGCATGCTGCTGAGTCGCTTGAAGAGCTTGTAGATGAGCAAACCTGCAAGCTGCTGCAAGAAGGCTTCCATGACGGCCAGCTTTTACATCAGCTAAACCAGGCGGATAAGCTGACTTTGCGTTTAACTGCAGGAGGCTTTAATCGAGAACGGTATGTAACGATTCATTTTGAAAATCCGCAAATCGAATATAAAGGAACTGAGCTGCGGATAGGATGCTGGTGGATTTATAGCGAAGTACGTAATATTGAAGGGAAAATCGGTCTTAGAGTCATATGGGATATGCCGGAGCTGGAATGGACAATTATTGCATCTTCAGTAAGTATAGAGTGCTATTATAAACCGAAGGCGTTTGCCGATTTGAATGGTTACGATGTGCAGTCTATGGATGCCTTATTGGCTGTCTTTGCAAAATTGGAGCCTACGTTTAACTATTACCTTTATACGGACACAGAAACAATCGAGTTGCTGCCTACTGCCAAGTGGCAAGAAGGGCTGCCCATAACCGCAAGCGGAGAAGGCTGCTATATGATCGGTGAAGCGGTGTACTGCAAGCATAATAATAAGGAGTTACACATTGCCGATAATAGCTGGGAGCTAATAAAAAAGCTCGTAACAGATGTTTACGAGAATCCTTATGAAATTTTTTCGATCCCGCTGCCTGACGAAGAGCTGGAGGATGCACTATTTGGCGACGATCTTGTGCTTAGAACTAGGGCATGGAATACGCTTTACAATGATCCCCAGCGTCATCCTGACTTGATCAATCGCGGCTTGCTGCATTTAAAGGCGGTCACACCTGATAATGGAGAGCTGATTCTATATGTTTACACCGGACATTTCTCCAGAGCTGGCGTGCTGACGGATTCTACTTTGGCGGAAATGAAGGAATTTTCATAGTACGAAACGGTATGGAAATGTAATGAATGTCAGAAGCACTATTATGCAAAAAACGTTGTTGTCAAAAATCTAACGGAGATAGGCGGCCTTATTTGGATAAAAAGGTGCCTCAAAACGTGGATTATTCACACATAGAGCTGCTAATCTTCGTTACAATTTAAAATGAGCTGTTTTCGTTGAAATAGCGCTTGTCAGCATCGTTAGAATTATTTATCAACAGCCTGAGAATCGCAGGATTTTGTAATTCGGGCATGAAAATGGAAGAAAATGATGCACCTTTCATACTGTTGAAAAACCGCAACAAGTACTTTGCAACAATGGTAAACTCTATTTTGTGGAAGCGCCGATTTTGAAATGGCACCGACCAATTCTGTATGAAATTTCATATACATTTGTGTTTTTTGGGGCATTTCAGCGTATTGTGTATGAAATTTCATTTACATTTGTGTTTTTTGGGGCATCTCAGCTTATTGTGTATGAAATTTCATATACATTTGTGTTTTTTGGGGCATATCAGCGTATTGTATATGAAATTTCATATACAATTGTGTTTTTTAGGGCATATCAGTGTAATGTATATGAAATTTCATATACATGGAGACGTTTTGAGGTGGTGCAGACACGCATAGGGTTATTGAGTTTCTTTATAAGAGAAAATTAGCTGTTTTCATTGAAATAACGCTTTCGGCTTCGTCCGAAAAGTTACTTTTTCAACAGCCTGTATTTCCTGTAATTAGTTTGAAGAAATTTGGGCTTTTAGTGATTCTAAGAGGAAAAACTGCCTTTAGTTTGGCGGAATTCACAGGATATAGGGTGATTCAATAAAACTAGATACATGAAATACATCTAGAATCGTTTATTCAGCAAAAAATGAGAATCTAGATGCATAAAATGTACTTAGCTATCACGAGCATGGATGCAGCACTTGTCCATTCTACATGGCATACTTTTTCAACAGTCAGACCTTTGCATCATTTTTGAGTTTTCTCGATAAAATGGCCAGGAAAACGGGTAATGCAAATTAATCGCCAGCCTTCTTCGTTTCGCCAGATCTATTAAAAGGCCCTGCCTTGCCAGGATGTTTTGTTACATCCCAACAAGGCAGGGTCTCATTTGCTGCAGCTACAGCTAGACTATGCTTTTTTAACAAACTCTGACTTCAGCTTCATCGCGCCAAAGCCGTCAATTTTGCAGTCTATATTGTGATCGCCTTCGACAAGGCGAATATTTTTCACTTTCGTGCCAACCTTAAGCACGCTTGAACTGCCCTTAACTTTCAAATCTTTAATAATTGTAATTGAATCCCCATCTTGAAGCTCATTGCCATGAGCATCCTTCACAACTGCGTCATTCGCGCCTTGATCATCAGCAGCTGCTAGCGTCCATTCATGCGCGCATTCCGGACAAACGAACATGTTTCGATCCTCGTAGGTATATTCGGAACCACATTGTGGACAATTTGGCAAAGTAGACATCTTTATTCAGATCCCCCATTCATCATCATTCACCCTCTATAGTGACATACTATTGATATTCTGACAAATGGTACAAAGGATCGGAAAGAAACGGTACATCGAATAGCACCTTTCCAAATGGATATCCTATAGTAGTCAGCCCTGCTCAATAATTTCAACAAATTTGGTAGCAGCAAGTGAAAGCTGGACGCTTCTCAAATAGCAAACACCGATACTGCGCTTTGGAATAGGCGCAATTAGCGGAATTTCATACAATTGCCGCTTATCCAAATATTCAGCAGCAAATTCCTTGATGACACAAGCTACACCTAGATTTATTTTGGCGAATTCAAGCAGCAGATCATGAGAGCCAAGCTCAAATTCAGGCGCCAGCTGCAGCCCTTGCGAAGCGATATAATTTTCCACATATTTTCTGGAATTGGACTTCGGTTCCAAAAATATAAGCGGCTGCTTCAATATATCAGTCAGTTCCTGAGGCTCTACGCTCAGATGCTTATATTCAGATCCGCATACGAATACATCATGAATATGGCTGCAGGGGATTTGTTCAAGGGAAGGATCGTCAAGCGGGAAATTGCATATGGCAATATCGATACCGCCTGATTTTAAAATGGAGCACAGCTCAAGTGTCGTTGCATTGACGATTTTGAATTTAATATTTGGATATTGATTATGAAACTTCTCCAAAAAAGGCAGTAAATAATAACGTGAAATCGTATCTCCAACGCCGATTTTCAATTCGCCCATCGTTAAATTTTTAAATGCTAATATTTTTTGCTCGCCTACGCCGATCAAATTAATCGCAGAATGAACATATTCAAATAATAGGCTGCCTTCATTAGTCAATGTAACACCTTTGGGGGTTCGGTGGAACAAACGGGTATCAAGCTCGCGCTCCAGCTGCAGCATAGCCTGGCTTACAGCAGGCTGGGTCATAAACAGCTCCTTGGCTGCATGAGAGAAGCTTTCGCACTGACCGACCTTTAGGAAGATCTTGTATAAATCTAATTTACTAACCATATAACCACCCCTTATACCTACCATTTGATATATTCATTTTACTTATACCATTTCCATCGTGTATATTACAAGTAGATGCTTCACACATTCAAGAAATAGGGAGAGATTATAGTGGAAAGAGTAGTTGGTACTGTTGTTAGAGGACTACGTTGCCCAATAATTAATCAAGGCGATTCAATCGAGCAAATCGTTGTAGATAGCGTACTGAAAGCAGCTGAAGTAGAAGGCTTTGCTTTTCAAGATAAAGATATCGTTACATTAACAGAGTCCATCGTAGCTCGAGCACAAGGTAATTACGCCACTGTTGATCATATTGCCGCAGATGTCAAAGCAAAATTCGGAGATGACACAATTGGCGTTATATTCCCGATTCTTAGCCGTAACCGTTTCTCTATCTGCTTGAGCGGTATTGCAAAAGGCGCAAAAAAAATTGTGTTGATGCTTAGCTACCCATCTGATGAAGTAGGCAACCATTTGGTTGATATTGACGAGCTGGATGTTAAAGGAATCAATCCTTGGACAGATGTGCTTACTGAAGATCAATTCCGCAAGCATTTTGGCTACAATAAGCATACGTTCACTGGCGTTGATTATATTGAATATTACCGTTCCATTATCGAAGAAAACGGCGTGGAATGTGAAATTATTTTTTCCAACAATCCAAAAACGATTCTTGACTCTACAAAAAGCGTATTAACTTGCGATATCCATACTCGTACAAGAACGAAAAAAATATTGAATGCTAATGGCGCTGAAAAAGTTTACAACTTGGATGACATCCTGTCAGCACCTGTGAATGGCAGCGGCTATAACGAGCAATACGGCTTGCTTGGCTCCAACAAATCAACGGAGGACAGCATTAAGCTATTCCCGCGCGACTGTCAGCCTATCGTAGATTCTATTCAAGCAAAGCTTAAAGAAATTACTGGAAAAACGATCGAAGTTATGGTTTATGGAGACGGTGCATTTAAAGATCCTGTAGGGAAAATTTGGGAGCTTGCGGATCCAGTCGTATCGCCAGCTTTTACAGCAGGTCTTAACGGCACACCTAACGAAGTGAAGCTGAAATATTTGGCGGATAACAATTTTGCTAATTTACGCGGTGAAGAACTTCAAAAAGCGGTAGCGGAGTATATTAATAACAAGCAAGAGGATTTGGTGGGCGCTATGGAAGCGCAGGGTACAACGCCTCGCCGCCTGACAGATTTGATCGGCTCGCTATCTGACCTGACTTCCGGCAGCGGTGATAAAGGTACGCCGATCGTGTTCATCCAAGGCTACTTCGACAACTATACGAAATAATAAGGATCAGCAGCTTCACCATCCTTTGAATAATGTAATTCCGATGAACTATAGGAGCAGGTTACGGAGAAACATTTACACTTTGCTATATTTCTAAAAATTAAGAGTGCCCCGGAATTAATTGCACAGGCAATTAGATCTGGGGTGTTTTTTTGCCCACTGGCGGGTATCAACGTTTCATTTTGAATGTTGGCTATTTCATTGTATGTCCTGCTCGCTCACACTATCATTCTTTCTAACTTTTATTGAGAAACATTAAATTATAAAGTATAATGGTGTCTAATTAAAGAAGAGAAATATTTGCATATTAATTCGCAGATACTACCTGGCAACAGGAGATTGGGAGTGAAGCTATGAGCACGGCAAATAAAAAAATTGAAATTGGCATAAGCACTTTTTTGGAAGCGACGATTGACCCGGAAACAGGCAAGCCTATGAGCCATGCAAAACGGCTGCGTCAAGCGGTTGATGAGATGGTGCTGGCTGACCAAACTGGACTTGATGTATACGGAATTGGCGAGCATCACCGCTCTGATTATGCTTCTAGCGCGCCAGCGGTTATACTCGCTGCTGCAGCCGCTATGACAAAGCATATCCGTTTGACGAGCGCAGTTACGGTGCTATCCTCGGCCGATCCTGTAAGAGTGTATCAAGATTTTTCCACTCTTGACGGTTTATCTGGGGGAAGAGCTGAAATTATGGCAGGCAGAGGCTCCTTTATCGAATCCTTCCCTTTATTTGGCTACTCTTTGGAGCATTATGATGAACTGTTCGAGGAGCATTTGCAGCTGCTGCTCAAAATTCGCGAAAATGAAAAAGTAAGCTGGAACGGCAAGCATCGCCCTTCCATTCGCGATTTGGGAGTTTATCCACGCGCTGAACAGCAGCCGCTGCCTGTATGGATCGCAAGCGGAGGCAGCCCGGATTCCGTTATTCGCGCCGGACAGCTTGGCTTGCCGCTTGCGCTGGCTATTATCGGCGGAATGCCGGAGCGCTTTGCGCCGCTTGTACATCTCTATAAAGAGGCTGCAGAGAAAGCGGGTCATGATCCGAATAAACTGCAAATTGCTACACATTCACACGGTTTTATTGCTGACACTTCGGAATATGCCAAGCAATTGTTTTTCCCGCCAACTCAAGCGCAAATGAACGTAATAGGGCGCGAGCGCGGCTGGCCGCCATATACGTATGAAGCCTTTGAGGCTGCCTGCAGCCCGCGCGGCGCTTTATATGTAGGTGATCCTGAGTATACAGCGGAGAAAATTATTTTGCTGCATAAAAATTTGGGCATCAACCGTTTCTTCCTGCATATTAATGTCGGCACAATGCCGCATAAGGACGTATTGCGCGCGATAGAATTGCTAGGTACAAAAACAGCGCCGATCGTTCGTCAATATGTGGATTCTTTGTAATCATTTCGTCCATCGATTTCACTCTAACGGTTGCCGGAGGCGCTATTTGGTCCTAAAAACCGCTTTTAAAACTCTAACGGTTCTAGAAACGCTTATTTGCCTCAAATCGGAGATATTGAGCAAAAAATTCACAAATAGCGCTGGTGGCAACCGTTACAAATTCAAAACTGCCTTTTGGGGCTAAATAACACTTCTCACAACCGTTACAATTTCGTCACCGTTTACTCGACCCGTGCAGATGCTAAACCATATAGTCAAAAGTGCCTGCGGCATCGCCGCCGGCACTTTTTTTGTCTTTTCCTGCTAAATTCTGCGCTCTCAACGCTCTTCATTTCGACCGAAGGCTAAAATTGTTTATTGCCAACTTTGTTTCAGTTGCGCTATGGTATAGGCATCTTCAACGATCGAGGGAGAGGAAACTATTGTTCTATACGTTAAAGTCAAAACTGATCCTAATCTTCTCGCTTTTATTAGTTGTGCCCCTTCTGACGATGACCGTCATTTTTACTCAGCATTCCAAAAACAATGTAGAATTGATCACCAAATCGTCCTCCGCTCAAACACTTGAGCAATATGCCGGATATCTGGATATGCTTGGCGGCCAAGTAGAGGATGCTGCCTTCCAGGTGCTCAGCAACCAGCTCATTCAGCGCTGGATCGGCGTCCGCAGCGGAACGCGGATTGAGCCTTCGCAAACCGAGCAGTACCAGCTTAATGCCGAAGTGAAGGAATACTTGTCCCAGGTAACCTTAAATTTAACCAATATAGCCTCTATCTCGCTTAGCGACCGCAACGGCTTTGTCATTGGCAATGATTCCGTATATCACCATGTCAAATACAATAACAAGGACTGGTACAGCTACGTGCTGGAGCATGGTCCTAGCTGGGTTGGCACACATTTGGACCCTTACCAGCCCCATTCCTTGCAAAATATTCCGGTGAACAGTCTGATCATCCCGCTCGTTGAGCTCGATTCAATGACCGTTCAAGGAATTATCAAAATTAATGTGGAATCATCGCTGATTCAGCAGCCTTTGTCCAAAATTGAAATGGAGCAATGGCGCACCGTGCAGCTCGTAAACAAACAAGGGCTTATTATGGCGGGGAATGAAAGCGATTCCCTGCGGTCAGCTGATCCATTCGGTGCACAGCCCGCCGGGCAAGCATTGCTGAATGTGCTCAATAGCCCGCAATGGAGCCATATTTTGCAAAGCGAACAAACCAAAGATGCCTTCAAGCTTAAAAATGATGATGGCACATCCAGCTATTGGTTCTATCGCAAGCTTGATGCTCTTAACTGGATTATTATAGGTGAAATTACCGAGAAGGAGCTGTTTCGCCAAATTGACCAAATGAGCCGTACGATGCTGGCTATTGGACTTGGTCTTCTGCTTTTGACGCTAGCGGCAGCTTACTGGATTTCTGCCAGCATGACCCGACCGCTCAGCAAATTGTCGCAAATGATGAGGCGGCTTGAGATGGGAGATTTTCAAGCAGCAGAGAAGGTAAGTGTTGCCCGAAGAGGCGAAACCGGCTATTTGCTGCATGCCTTCGAGCGGATGGCGGGCCGTTTGAACCAGCTGATTCACGATGAGTTTACACTGAAGCTTAGAAAGCAGGACGCTGAATACAAAGCGCTCTTAATGCAGGTCAATCCGCATTTTCTATACAATACGCTGGAAACGATCGGCGCGCTCGCCGCTCAGCAAAAAACGGAGCAGCTGCTTGATGTAACGGAGTCATTGGGCCAAATGCTGCGCCATTCGCTGAAACAGGATTCGGACACAATTCTTCTGTCTGATGAGCTGCAGCAAATCGAGTACTATACCTTTATTATGGAAACACGCTTTGAAGACAGCCTGTTCTTCTCTATCGAGAAGGATCCTTCCCTGGAGAAGGCAACCATTATGAAATTTATGCTGCAGCCGCTTATAGAAAATGCCGTGAAATACAGCAAGGAAAAACTGCGCTATGCTCATATCCGCATTAGTATGCAGCGAACAAGCAGTGACTTTATGGAGCTTTCCATCTCGGACAACGGCGAAGGCATGAGCGAAGAGCTGATAAAAGAACTAATTACGGTAGCTTACTCTGAGGACCCTGCGAAAGTACTCGGCAGCCCTGGCAGCAAAATTGGCCTTCGCAATGTGCTCGTAAGATGTCGTTTATACTATGGCGAAGCATTCAGCGTGAATATTAAATCACAATTGCAGCAGGGAACAACGATCAGCTTGACGTTGCCTGTCAACGAGGAGGACAGCAGCTATGTACAAAGTAATGCTGGTAGATGATGAGCGTCAAATCCGGCAAGGCTTGATGGCAAAAATCAATTGGGAGCAGCACGGCTTTACAATATGCGGCGAAGCAGCTGACGGCAAGGAAGCATTGGACAAAATAGCGGCATTACGGCCGCACCTCGTCATTACAGATATCCGCATGCCGGTTATGGACGGCGCAGAGCTGCTGAAGCAATGCGCAGCCTTATACCCGGACTGCTATTATATTGTCTTATCCGGCTATGAAGAGTTCAGCTATGTGAAAGCCGCAATGAAATACGGAGCTAGCGACTATTTGCTAAAGCCGGTTATCCGCAAGGAGCTGGCATCTCTCTTACAGCGCATAAAAGAAGAACTGGATGCGAAGCAAGCGGAGCTTGCCAAGGGAGAAAAGCTGAAACACGAGTTAAATCAGCATACAGAGCGGCTGCGGGAGCAGTTCTGGCTGCAAGCGGTACGCTCCGGCTCCAGCGCCGCTGCATGGGTAAGTGAAGGCGAGCGGCTTGGCCTAAGCGAGCTTCTTCATGCGGAGGCATGGGTATGCTTCGCCGCTGTCGAAATAGGGGATGCCCGGAGCAATCATCCCCCTTCCAGCGTCAGCCAGCAAGCGCAAGGAGCTCCCGATCCGCTGCTTCTGTTAGCCGCTTATTTGACAGCCGCCGAGCTGCTTGAGCAGTGGCATGACAAGGCCTATGTGTTCCGGGACTCTGCCATGCCGCAGCTGCTGCATCTTGTCTTCAAAACAGAGCCCTATGAAACTGCCGCCTTGCAAAGCTGGCTAGAGAATGAATTCCGCATTCAGCTCGAAGGCATGCTCACCATAACACTGAAGATCGGAATTGGTATAGCTGTACAAGGCCCTGAGCAGTGGAAGAAGGGATTTACGTCCAGCCGTTTGCAATGGATGCAATTCGCACAGCAAACGCCTTCTGCCGGCAAGGCTGCCAGTGCCGAGCTGCCGCCGCAGACCGAAAAGCAGCTTAGTCAAGCGATTGAGGAAGGAAACCGGAGTAAAGCTGTACTGCTTATTCAGCAGTTGACTTCACTAAGCAGCCTGCCAACGCTGCAGGAGCAATCGGTACGCATGCTGCGCCTGCTATTGCTGCTGGACAGCTTGGCCCACAAGCACGGAATAAAGCTGGAGGAAGCCGAATTCATGCTTGGCGGACTGCCCGAAAGCCTGTGGCAATGTGTTTCACAAGGAGAGGCAGGCACTTTTTTCACCGAAATAATGGAAACGATCCTATCTGATATAGCTAAAAACCAGCAAAATAACGGCCAAGACGTCATTCAGCAGGCAGCTGCTTATTTGCACGAGCATTATGCGGACGAAACAATCAGCCTCACTCATTTGGCCGACCGGTTTCATTTGCATACCACCTACTTATCTGAGCTGTTTAAAAAAACAATCGGTAAAAACTACCGCGATTATTTAACCGAAATTCGCATCGAAAAGGCTAAACAGCTGCTCGAACGCGAAGATATCCGAGTTACAGATATATCGGGCCTTACCGGCTTTTCAAACCCGAATTATTTTAGTCAGGTGTTCAAAAAAGTAACAGGCTTCAGCCCATTAGAGTACCAGCAAAACCGAAAAAAATGAAGATGATCATCCGAAGCAATTGAAGGCGGAGCCTTAGGGCTTCCCCCTATAATGTACTTGTAAGCGTATTCAACTAAATGACTTAGGGGGAATCAAGCATGCAACGTAAACGTTTATTGCTAGTATTAATTAGCGCGCTACTGCTCATACTGACGGCTGCCTGCGGCAACAGCGGTACCACTGGAAACAGCCCAAATACGAGCTCAAACACGCCTAAAAATAATGAGAGCAATGCCACGGGCGGCAAGACTGAAACGGATACGAAAAAGAAGGTTACGCTCGATTTTGTATGGTTTACAGACGGTATTGAAGGCGAAGTCATGAAAAGCATCATTAACCAATATACCGCCGAAAACAGCCATGTTACGATCAACTTAATTGAGGTTGCATACAAGGATCTAGAAACAAAGCTGAAAACGATGATTGCGGGCGGCAAACCGCCAGCGCTATCACGGATGACTAATCCGGGAGCCTATATTAACCAAGCGCTGGATCTGTCCTCCTATGTAGGCGATGTTGAAAAGTTTATGGAGCAATTCGCATCATCGGTTAAGCCTTACTACTACATCAACAACAAGCTCGCTGCAGTGCCAATGGACGTAACGGCAAACGGCCTCATTTACAACAAGACCCTATTCGACAAAGCGGGCGTCAAAGTACCGCAATCGCCTGAAGAGATCTGGACATGGGATGAGTTTTCACAGTCGCTTAGACAGGTAATCGATAAGGGCGGCGCTAAACACGGCATGGTATGGGATTTTACACCGCATCGCTGGTCGACACAGCTTTACCAATTCGGGGGCAGCATTTTCAATGAAGACGGAACAGCTGCTGCTATCAATGATGAGAACGGCGTTCGCGCTGTAGACTATTTTATTAAACTGCATAAAGACGGCCTAATGCCTGAGTCGGTATGGCTGGGCGGCGAAAATCCGAATAACCTGTTCCGCACAGGCACGGTAGGCGCTCACTTCTCTGGCAACTGGATGATTAGCAACTACAAGGATATCGATAATTTTGAATGGGGCATTACGTATATGCCAAAAGAGGTTCAGCGTTCCTCCGTTCCAGGCGGAAAATACGTAATGGCGTTCCAAGGCTCCGGCGTGGAAGACGAAGCCGCTGCTTTCATTCAGTATCTATCCTCCAAGGAAGTAAATGCGAAGTATACGAGCGAGTCTCTGTTTATGAGCCCTCGTATTGATAATGCAAAGCTTGATTATGAATTCGGATCGGATATGTTTGCGATTTTTGCGGATGAGCTGCAAAATACGCCTGCAAGTGCAGCCATGGACTGGTCCAAGCAAGAAATTATTCCTAAAGTTCAAAATGAAATTCGCGACAGCATTGTGGATGTATTAACCGGCGGTAAAACTTCCAAGCAAGCTTTGGATGAAGTTGCTGAAAAAATTAACGCCGCAATCAAAGAGGCTGCCAAATAGGCAGCCTTTCTTCACAAAACTCGAAGGAGGGCGACTATGGAGGCAGCTGTTCACAGCAGTTCCAATAAACCGAAGCGTATGCACAAATTCAAACAGCTGATAACGCCTTATTTGTTTGTTTTGCCTAACATTATCATTTTCAGCGTGTTTATTGTCATCCCGGCTATATTGGGGTTTTACTATTCCTTGCACAAATATGACGGGCTCAATCCAATGAAGTTTATTGGCCTTGATAACTATAAATCTATTTTATCCAATTCGCAATTTTGGGAGGTGCTCAAAAATACTTTCCTTTATGCAGGTACAGCAGTGCCGCTGCTGTTTATCTGCTCGCTGGGCATTGCGCTGCTTCTTGCGCAACAGATTCGCTTTAAAGGCTTGTTTCGCGCCGTCTACTACTGGCCGGTTATGATTTCCTTTATTATCGTCGGTCTGACATGGAAATGGATCTTTGGAAGCAGCTTCGGCATACTCAACTATATTCTGGGAGGGCTGGGGCTGCCGGAAATCGGCTGGCTGACTGATCCGTTCTGGGCGAAAGTATCCGTCGTGGCAGCAACGCTATGGTCGCGTATCGGCTTCTATATGGTTATTTTTATAGCCGGATTGCATTCCATCCCTACAGACTTCTATGAAGCAGCCCGCATTGACGGGGCATCGCGTTCCCGCATATTTTTCAAAATCACGCTGCCGCTGCTTAAGCCGACGAGCCTGCTTGTGCTTATTCTAACTGTCATTGACGCTTTCAAGCAGTATCCGCTTATGTATGCTTTAACGAGCGGCGGTCCAGGCAAAGCAACGACTTATATGGTGCAGTACATCTATGAAATCGGCTTTGAAAAGACCGAGCTTGGCCTGGCAAGCGCCATGTCTGTCGTTCTGTTTACCATTATCGGCACGTTCGCATTCGTGCAGTTCAAATTGTCCAAAGGGGGAGCATACGATTGAGATCGAAACCATTTACGTACATCACCTTGTCGCTGCTGTCCATCGTATATATATTCCCTGTGTTCTGGGTCGTCGTTTCATCCTTTAAGGGCAAAAATGAATTGTACAAATGGCCGCCGTCCATATTCCCTAGCCATTTTACGTTTGAAAACTATGAAATAGCTTTTAAGGCCGGGAAATTCGGCTTGCTGTTTATGAACAGCTTATTCGTTACGATTGTGTCTACCCTGCTGCTGCTGCTGATCAACTCGATGGCGGGCTACGCTCTGGCAAAATACCGTTTCCGCGGAGATACGTTTATTCTGATCGCTTTTATTTCTACGCTTATGATTCCGCTCGAGGTTATTATGATCCCTATCTTTAAGGTGATTAGCAAGCTCGGGTTATACAACTCGCTATGGGGGATTATTATTCCTCCGGCTGCAACGCCAACCGGCGTATTCCTGATGCGCCAATATTTGCTTACGATCCCTAATGAGCTGCTGGAGGCAGCGCGTATAGACGGGGCGGGCGAATGGAAAATTTATTGGCGCATCGTGCTGCCGATTGCCCAGCCTATTATGGCCGTTCTCGCTATCTTTTCCTTTATGTGGCGCTGGGATGACTTCCTCTGGCCGCTCATCGTGATCAGCGACCCGAACAAATATACCGTACAGCTGGCAATCTCCAACTTTATCGGACAATATGACGTGGACTGGGGCAGTCTGCTTGCGATGACCGTTGTAACGATGGTTCCGGTGCTTGCTGTGTTTTTAATGTTCCAAAAGCACTTTGTGCAAGGGATGGCCACTACAGGAATGAAATAAGGAAAGGACAGAATATCCGATGCTGCATACAACCGTGAGCTACAAACCGTATCAAACAGGCCAATTCAGCCCAAACGGGCATAATAGTGCTGCAAAATCTATCAATCGCTGGTTAATAAGCGGCCCTTTTGAGAAAAAAATACAATTCGAGCCTGTTACGATGACGGGCGAAATTAATACTTGGCTGCTGGAAGGCTTCTCTATTCACGAGAATCCTTGCAGAAAAGAATATGTTGAGGAGCGGCGCAAGCAGCCGCCTCAATATCCTTTCCAGCTAGAAATGCCGGGCCCAGGCGCTGCTGTCAGCCATGAGGGCGAGCAGCAAAGCTGGACCGTCTATTGTCCTTGGGACAATCCAAGAGTCGATCATTCCGGCTTTTGGTTTGAGCCGACACTGCTTACCACTTATGCAGCGACGCAAATTGAATATGATAATGCCGGACGTTACAAATTTAGTCTCCGCACCTGTGGTGCGGTCACGCTGTGGGTCGATGGCACATTAGTTATAGATTTTGTATCGTACAAACGCAACAAAGTGCAGCAAACCGAATTCGAGCTCGAGCTTGAGCAAGGCGTGCATTTATTTGAAATACGATTTGAGGATTTGGCGGAACGGGATACCGAGTACTACTTTCAGCTGGATGAATATAGCACTAGCGAGCCCTCCATCCTGCTTCCGATTGCACCTGAACGGTCAGAGCAGTGGCTGCAGCTGGAGCTGGCGCTTGAAGCCAGCTACTTTGAAAAGGAGTCTGTCACGGACGGCTTTATCGCGCTTCAGCTGGATAATCCTTTGCACGAGCCGATCCAGGTTGACGTGACATGGGGCAATTTCTTTGACGGCCAGCAGAAGAAGCAGATTATGCTGCAGCCGGGCATGAAGCAGCTTGAGCTAGGTCATACAGATGAAATCGGTATGGGCTATCATTACTTTACGCTCGATTTCTGGCTTGACGGATTGAAGCTGAGCAAGCGAATTGGAATGGAGGCTTGCATAACGCTAGACCCGCCTCCTGCCTCGAACACGATCAAAGAAAGAAAGCAGGCTGCGCTGCGCTTTATTGCGGATCAAGGCAGCCAAAATATTCATACCGCCGTTGCGCAGCTGCACATACATGGTCCTTCTGATCAGACGATGGCTATTTTGTACGAAGGCATGAAACGAATTCATGCGCGCGAGGATTGCTCTGATTTTTATTTAGCGGGATTGTTCAAGCTTTGGAAGGAATACAAAGGCAACGATTATGATTCGTATTTAACCGGTCAGTTCTGGCAGCAGGTGAAGGAATGCATGCTTTCCTTCCGCTATTGGATCGATGATCCAGGCAGTGATGTTATGTGGTTTTTCAGCGAAAACCATGCTCTGCTATTCCATGCCTGCGAGCTGTTTGCCGGACAGCTGTTCCCGGATGAGCGCTTTAGCAACAGCGGAAAAACCGGCAAGGAGCATCGCAAGCAAGCTGAAAGCCGGTTAGCCGAATGGTTCGAGCGGTTCTTTGAAGAAGGTCTTGCAGAATGGAATTCTAATGCCTATATTCCTGTCGATGCGCTAGGGCTTCTCCATATTTACGATTTGGCCGAGTCGGCTGAGCTGCGGCAAGCGGCCAAGCGAGCGATGGATCAATTGTTCTATTATATAGCTGTTCATGCGCATGACGGACGGTTGATGACGACTTTTGGCAGAAGCTATGAAAAAGAGCTGAAAGGACACAATGTAGCCGGCACCTCCTCGATGTGCTGGATTGCTTATGGCGAAGGCATATTGAATGGCTACTCCTTAAGCAATGTTATTTTCAGCCTTTGCTCATACGAAGCTCCTGCTGACTACGCTGCTTATCTAAAGCCTGCCGGCAAAGGCTTCATCTTTGAGTATGAGCAAGGAAAAGACGGTTACGCACGCTTGTATCACTATAAAACGAAGGATGGCGTCATGTCCTCCATTCAAGATTTCCGCCCGGGGTATGCGGGCTATCAGGAGCACATCGTCCACTATGCGGCATCGCCGTACGCACAAGCTTGGATTAACCATCCCGGAGAGCTTCATAGCTATGGAAGCGGACGCCCAAGCTTCTGGGCCGGCAATGGCACCCTGCCAAAGGCTGCGCAGTTCAAAGGACTTGCCGTCTTGCACTATCAGATCAATCCGCAGCATGATGCCGGATATACGCATCTTTTCTTGCCAGTCGATGAATACGACGAGTGGTTCAGTCAGGGCAACTGGCTGTTTGCCCGCAAGGACTGCTCGTATATCGGTGTTTGGACGGCAAATGGCATGAAAATGACGGAGCAAGGCGCTAATCGAAGACGGGAATGGGTATCAGACGGGCTGTTTAATACATGGGTGATGCGCTGCTCCAACGTAGCAGAAGCTGGGAGCTTCCAGCAATTCGCCGCAAGTTTGCTTGCTGCTGGAATTGAGAACGAGCCTGGCCTTCATATCCGCCTGCAGGATCCCGAATATGGCTCAGCAGAGCTTTATTGGGAACATGGCTTTACCGTTAACGGTCAAATACAGAAGGTGGACGGAGCTGGCGTAATGGGACGGCTCACGATGTTGGATGAGCAAACAAAGGAGTGAAAGCATAATGCCGCAACAAACTGCCATTAATAAGCAGCAGCTGCTATCTGCTATAAAAAAAGTTTCTGAAGCGATGAAAACTCTTAAAAACAGCTCTATGAATGAACAATATCCGATTGGGCTGATCGATATTGATTTGTGGGAATGGCCGCAAGGGGTCGGATTATACGGCATGTATCAATATTTTGAAGCGACCGCCGATCCCGACGTATTGCAATATTTGATAAGCTGGTATGACCGCCGCATTGCAGCTGGCTTGCCGGAGCGTAATGTCAACACCTGCTCACCGCTGATTACTCTTGTCTCTTTAGCCGAAAAAACTGATAACCCAGAATACCGCCATATATGCAAGGAATGGTCGGAATGGGTGATGAACGGTCTCATCCGTACAGGCGAGGATCGTGCTTTCCAGCATATGATTACCGGCGATGCCAACGATGGGCAAATTCTGATCGATACCCTGTTTATGACGGTCATGTTTCTCGCCAAAGCAGGCAATTATTTTGAAAAACCGGAATATGTCGAAGAAGCGAAGCGTCAATACCTTCTTCATATCAAATATTTGTACAACAAAAAAAGCGGTTTGTTCTATCATGGCTGGGATTACAATGGCAAGCACAATTACGGAGCTGTTCACTGGGGCAGGGGAAATGCGTGGTATACGTGCGGCGCCGTTGATTTTCTAGATACGGCAGCGATGGAGCCCGGCTTGAAGGAATACTTATTGGATACGCTGCGATGCCAAGTACTGGCTTTAGTGGAGCTGCAGCATGAAAGCGGCTTATGGCATACCGTGCTTGACGATCCAAGCTCTTATCTTGAAGCTTCCGCATCGGCTGCAATCGGCTACGGCATTCTCAAAGGCGTACGGCTGGGCTATTTGCCTGCTGAGCTTAAAAATAATGGGATGCTTGCCCTGCAAGGAGTTCTTGCTCAAATTAACGAGGACGGAGTTGTGCAGCAAGTTTCCTACGGCACGCCGGTAGGCTACGACGCCCAGTTCTATAAGGATATTCCGATCTCGCCTATGACATATGGGCAGTCCATGACGCAGCTGCTGCTCATCGAAGCGCTGAAGCACGTCGACGAACAACAAAATACCTATCGGTAACACAATTTTAACCATGCATAATTTCGCAAACAATAAAAAAGCCCCAGTATTCCTTCACAGTCAAAGGAATACTGGGACGTGCTTCGTCACTTTATCAGCGCTCCATTAATTTCATTCAATACATCTCTAACCTTCGGCTCTGAACTCAGCTTCCATTCTTCCCAAGCTGTTTCAATATCTTTGCCACTATACAAAGCTTGCACAATCGCATCGACCACATTAATACTAAACTTGTTTTTATTTGGCGTAGACAACAATATGAGCTCATAGTCTGGTGGTACAACGTCTGTTATTTTTTCTTTTACTCGAAACATGCTTATAGCTCTATCTCGTACCGCGGCAGGCAAGGATGGATCGCGCGCAGACCAATCATCCGGCAATATGACTTTGGTATAAAAGAAATAGTAGGAAGGATACATGTCAGCAATATATTTGAAATTGCCCGCACTGTCCTTCTCTCTTGTAATCACTAGCTCCTCGCTATTCATTTCGTAATCTTTGCCTTCAATTCCGGCAAAAATCAGACGCTGGCCTTCCGGTGTCGCTATATAGTCCAGAATAGTCAAAATTCTATCAAAAGTTTCATCATCCAAAGTCGGACTGAATATTTCTCCTGTCCAGAAATTCATTAAGTTCTGCTCACCATAAAACTTTCCGTCATCTCCAACAATTGTGGCGATACCAATCGATTCCAAAGAATCCAAATCCGGATTTGCTTTGTCAAATGCTTGCATTCTTTCGTTCACGTTTGCTGCTGAAGCACCCCATACGAACATCCCGCTAATGCCAGCATTGAATTTTTCCAAATGTTCCTGTGCTTTAAACGTATAAAAATCTTTATCCATGAAGCCTTGCTTAAAGTAATATTCGAAATTTTTCACGCCTTCCAGCGTGGAATCCTCGAAAGCTCCCCATACATACTTCCCGTCAACCTTATGGAATATCTTGTAGTGTTTATTGAATGGCTGAACAAATGCAGCGAATAATTGATCCGGTGCAGATGACAGTCCGATTGTTTTACCAGCACCATTATTACCTGGATCTTGTTCAACAAAAGCTTTCCCCAATTGAGCTATTTGTTCCATTGTGATCGTGTCGCCAACTTGAATTCCGACTTTCTTAGCCCAATCTTGTCTGTAATACAATACCTTCGAATCAATAATAATATCGGTAGTTTCAGTAACTGGATTATTGTAAATGACATTAGGAACCATATACAATCGACCATCCGGATCCTGGCTTTTCAAGAAATCTCCGATTCCGGATTTTTTAATGGAATTTGCCAAATTCGGATATTTACTTTCGTAATCATCTGGCAGAGGCTTGATTAAGCCTTGTTTGCTATAATTCAAATAGTCAGTATAATTAAAATCCCAAAACATCATGTCAGGCATGTCACCGGAATTAATCCATAATCGATCTCTCTCTGCCCAATTATCCCAGCTTAACGGAACCAGCTTGTATTCAAAATTAAATTTTTCATCCAACGTCTTGAAAATTTCATCTTCCGTATAATTTCCGTTTTCCGTAACGTCTACAGAGGTGGCTGTAAAGGTTATTCTTTTCTCGAATCCTGTTGCGCCTTCCTGCGAGCCTTGTTGTTCATCGCCTGTTTTCGGGCTTTGAGCAGGTTGTTGATTTTCGCCGTTGTCAGAGCCATTTCCTTTACTGCATCCGGCCAATACTGCAGCGAGAAGAATAATCCAGCAAGCCATTACAATCTTTTTCATTTTAACCCTCCTACATTTTTTTATATTTAAAGAGAAACTCTTTAAATCACTCGTTCATGACTTCTCAGAGCCAATCATAATGCCCTTCATAAAATATTTTTGGAGAAAAGGATACAACACCATAATGGGAGCCATCGTTATAAAAATAGCAGCCATCTTAACCCCGTCAGAAAATATATTGCGATCGATAGTTATACCTGCGCTGCTCATATCTACCGTAGTGGTCGATATAATACTGCGCAGCACAAGCTGCAATGGCCATTTATCACCATCTCTTATAAAGAGCATGGCATTAAACCATTCATTCCAACGGTCAACCGAGAAAAACAAAATGATGGTAGCCATAATCGGCAATGCTAAAGGCAGCATAATTCGTATCAAAATAACAATATCATTTGCCCCATCGATCTTTGCCGACTCCTCAACAGCCGGAGATATGGATTGAAAATAACTTCGAATAAGCAGCATATAGAAAGTGTTCGCACCCGAAACAAGAATGACCGCCAGCAAATTGTTCATCAGCCCCATCTCTTTGATAAGCAGATAGAGAGGAATCATGCCTCCGCTAAAGTACATGGTGAAAATAACCATGGAAGTGATCAGCTTCTTTCCCGGGAAGTTGCTCCTGGACAACGCATACGCCGTGCAAGTTGTAATGATCATATTATAAGGAACACCTATCACCAGAATCATAAGCGTATTGATATAGCCATGATAAAAACGTGGATTATGAAAAATAAAATGATAAGCTTCAAATGTAATTTCTTTTGGAAAAATCATAAACGGAGTTTGCATATATTCCTTCTGCGATACAACCGATATTAGCAGGACATTGTAGAATGGATATATAATCAGTAAGGCGCATGCTCCCAACAAGACAGCGTTAATTAGATTGAAGATATGATTTTTTTTAACTCTCAACAATTGCACCTCCCTAGAAAATTCCTCTTTCACCCATCAGTTTGGCGATACGATCAAAAACCACAAGCAACATAAAGTTAATTAATGACTTGAACAAACCTACTGCTGTACTAAATCCGAAATCGCCTGACGTTTGAAATGTAATGCGATAAATGTAGGTGTCCAGGATATCGCTTACACTTAAAACCGCAGCATTATACATATTGAAAATTTGATCAAAACCGGCATTCATCGTATTTCCAACTTGCAAGAGCAACATCAACACGATGGCCGATCGTATGCCAGGCAATGTGATATACAGCATTCTCTGAAACCGATTTGCTCCATCCATATAAGAAGCCTCGTATAATTCAGGACTGATCGAAGTAATTGACGCCAAATAAATAATACACACCCAACCGGAGCTTTTCCAAATATCTGATATATAAATAAGCGGTCTGAACAAATCGCGATCAGCCAAAAACATTTGCGTTTCTGCGCCAAACAACGCGTAAAAGCGATTGACGACCCCTTCACTGCCTAATAAATTGAGTATAATTCCCGAAACAATAACCCACGATAAAAAATTAGGAAATGTAAATACCGTTTGCAAAAACCGTTTGTATTTCCCGTCCCATAGTTCATTGATTAACAGCGCCAATATAATTGGAACAGGAAATTGAAACACAATGCGGCTCAAGCTGATTTCAATCGTATTCCTGAATGCTTGCCAAAACTCATAATCATTGAAAATATAACGGTAATGCTCCAAACCTACAAAAGGGCTTCCCCATATGCCCAGGTTTGCTCGAAAATCTTTAAAAGCCAGCAAAACTCCATACATGGGACCGTAACAAAAAATGCCATAATACAATAGTCCCGGAATTAAAATGATATATATATACTTGTTCTTCGCAATCTCTTTTAATAATGATTTCTTCGGGGACTCTAACCTTAACGCACTCATTGCAATCTCCCTCTCTCTGCCTGTTATTGCTTTCACTATAGGGGAACACATAATTAATGCATAGTTTCATTTTTTAAAATACAGTTCGGCAAAAATTGAAACAAATAAGGCAAAAGATGATACTTCTGTTCAAGAAGAAACTGCTAACCCGATCCTTGTCCAAAAACAAACAGCCCCCATCTCTACAGCAAGATGAGGGCTGTTCATTTTATTATTCCAATCGTTCTGCTTCATCGGATTTACCGGATCTGTAATCGCTTCGGTACTTCCCAGGCGGTATCCCTGTAATTTGTTTGAATACTCTTGTGAAGTTTTGAGTCGTTGTATACTGCAGCTTATCGGAGATTTCCTTAATGGACAAATCTGTGTAAACCAGCCATTCTTTCGCTTTATTCATTTTGAAATTAATGACGTAGTCAACAAAATTAATATTTTCTTGTTTTTTGAAAACTTTACTTAATTGAGAGGTGGACATTCCAAGCTCTGAAGCAATGGCTTGCAAAGAAAGATCGGAATCATAATGATTATGAATATATTCAATTGTGCGATCTACTGTTTTTCTATCACTTATAAGCTCCATATGTTCAATTTTTTTTCTGATGGCAGGAAAAAATACAATGGAAAACCATTCTTTCATTTCATCCAGTGATGTAGTTGCAAAAATATCTTGATAAACATCGTTCTCAAACACTTCATCAAATGTGCAGCCCATTCTCTCATACATAAATTGTCCGATATCATCCAGAGAGTAAGTCAGTATTCCTTGAAACATTTTAAAATCAGGGACGTGCAAAGGCAATATATCCAACATGGACATATACATTTCCTCCGCTTCATTCACATTCCCTTCCATTAAGCATGATATCGTCATCTTATGCCATTTGGCAGAGTTTCTATCTCGCAAATCAATAACCGATAATGCTTCCACATCTTGACACGAGATCGTGCTGTTCACACCAATCAAATGACGATAGCCTAACAATTGAAGCGTCTGCTCATACAAGTCATTTATTTGATAGTAGGGATCATTAGTTTCTCTGCTTACCGCAATCGAAACCGTGAACTGGAATATTTCCTGAATTTTATAACGTATTAGTCCACATAAATGTCTAATCAATTGTTCCGAATCATCTGATGAGTCTTGCAACCCGAGTATTAGCAGAACTTGACAAATTTGCACATTAGAAGTGATATAGTGAATCTGATCATTCTCGTCGCATAACTCTTGAATCACTTTATTAAGCGCGTACATAATCAAATTTCTGTCATTATTCAAGTATCTCTGTTTAAACGCATTCACTTGATCAACATCCACTACGCATATATAAAATGATTTTCCTTCAATAACAAGATTATATTGCTGTAATTTTCCCTGTATAGAAGCCGCTGATATTTCCCCATGTATCAGCTTTTTCATTACATGCTCCCTGACCTGTTGCTGCTCCTGTTGCAATTGATCTTTCAGATAATTATTTTTTTCTACCACATCATCCATATACGAATGAATGGCTTGGACATCATCAGTGCCCGCCTTCATCACTCGAGGCAACTTCTGCATAATACGATAAATAGGCATGTAGAGGCTTCGATAACTTAAAAAGGATATACATCCCCAGAATATAACGAGAAACGCTGCCATTCCCCATGTCCAGTTGCGAATATCATTAGCTTTATTAGTTAACTCACGCATGGGCGTCATCGCAATATATGTCCAATTATTATAGGTCGACTTTATGGTCGTAGCATTGTACTTCTCATTGGCGATAACCAATTGTTTGGAAATCCCCGCCTTTTCTTTCGACACGCTATAAATAGGTGATTCCAATGTCAAGCGGGCACCAATTTCTTCTGCCCTTGGACTCAAAACAATTTTCCCTTGATCATCGACAATTAAAACTTGAATATTTCCCATCTCAATGGATTGTAAATACTCATACATTCTCTTGATATCCACATGTAAAATCACGATTCCAGCTGTACTGTAGTCGACAGAAACTTGCTTTACAATTAATAATTCATTTTGATTAAGATAGGTGTTGGGAGTAATTACCGATACACCAAAATATTTAGGATTATAGGTTTGAATCAATTGTCTGTAATTAAAATTGCTTATCGACGACAGTCCTTTAATAGTTGAGTAAATTTGATCATAGTCAGTGTAAACCAAAGTTACGCCAAACGGGATTTTTGTGACACTTCTATATTTCGATACCGTGCTCATCATATTCATGGTAGCTTCAAAACTTTCTTTTGGCGTTGTCGAAATGCCGAGCAGCAATGAATTTTGTATAATTAAATCTTCTGACACCTGTAATGACAACGTTTTCAATTCAGCTAAAAATGCATTTAATTGATATTCAATTTGTTTTAGTATGATCCTGTTATTCGTATCCACTTCTGATTGAATGCTTTTAACTGCTGTATAGGATGAAATCATTCCCAATAAAGTAACAGGAATGATACTAAGAAATAAACAATAGATAAGTATTTTCTTTTTGAAGGTAATCTTTTTTATTCTTGCTAGTTTCTTTATCACTGTTTCCCCCCCTGCATATACAAAATCATAAAGTCTTTTTATTACGATGTAAATATCAACATTAAAACGAGTACTTGAAAGCTATGTTTACAAGAAGAAACGCTGCGCGTCCTAGGCTAAGGATGTGCCGTTTCTCGATAAAAGCCGGGTCGCATGAATGATGCGCCCGGCTTTTTATTTGCCACTTTTTATTACTTGAACAATCCGCCCAGCTTATCGCCAAGACCGCCGCCAATTTGGCCTCCTGCTGCTTTCACCAAGAAATCTTTCCAGGAACCAAAGCTGCTGATTCCTTTAATAATTCCATCCAGCTTATCGGCAGAAATATTTTTCAAATCCAGCACGTTGCCTACGCCAACCTTATCCAGAAAAGCTTGTACCGAATCAAGCATAGTGTTGTCTTTAATAAATTTATCGGTAATGATTTGCTCCAGATTCAATTTGTCCAAATCCAGTCCAAGCCCGCTTGCCATATTAGTCAATTTGCCTAAATCCATCATTCATCCCTCATTTTTTCAAAATATGTATACTTCATTCTACCACCGAATAAAAGTAAGAGTAAATCTTTAGGCTTTGAAAAAGTATTTTTTTGACTAGACTGCCGATTCGTTTTGAATAGTGGAGCAAACAACAAAAAGGGAAGAGCACTGCGATCAAGTTTGGGCTGACTTAACTAATTTTTGTCTTGTTTTTCTGTATATTGTTGCATATAATGACGTTGGCATATTTCTACAAGGTTCTACAAATTCAAACTATTTTATTAGGAAGGTGTAAATGTGATTATCCAAAGAAACATTGCATTATGTATCGTATTAACATTTATTACATGCGGAATCTACGGTATCTATTGGTTCATTGTACTTACCAATGATATTGGTAAAGTAAGCAATGATCCAAGCTTTACAGGCGGCAAGCACTTTTTGCTTACTATAGTAACATGTGGAATATGGTCGTTTATTTGGTCCTACCAAGTAGGCAAGCATATCGCTCATGCGCAATACCATCGCGGTTATCAGCCAACGGACAACTCTGCTGTCTATCTGATTCTGACGATCTTTGGTTTAGGTATCGTTACGTATGCATTGGCACAAAATGACGTCAACAAGCTGGCATAGGGTAACAACCTTTGTAAAGAACAATCCAAAGCTAGTATGGATCATTGTTCTTGGGCTGCTCCTGCTTTTCTATTTGCTTGTTTGGCTTCCGCTGACTCATATCGGCATCCCTTGCCCATTTCTTGCTGTTACAGGCTTCTATTGTCCTGGATGCGGGATGACGCGCGCGGCTTTGACATTGCTGCATTTAGACATATATCAAAGCCTGCGTTATAATGCGTTGCTATTCATTGTTCCGCCATTATACGTCATTTATTACATGGCCAATAAATATCAATGGAAAAGAACAAGCAATACAGCAATGCTAATTATGCTCACGCTTGCGATAGCATATGGCATAGCAAGAAATTTACCTGCGCTGAGCTGGCTTGCTCCAACAGCGCTGCCTTAATGAAATGACCGAGTGCCTTTAGCGCCCGGTCATTTTAAATATAGGAAAGAAAAAAGACGCATCGGCCTTCTTGAATAGAAGGTGGATGCATCTTTTTTTCTAACGAAATTGGCCAAGGAGCACAAGTTACGCGCTAGCTGCCGCTTCCTTGAAGGCTTTTTCCAGCTCATCGGCTTTTTCGGAAATCAGGAACAAGACATATTCGCCAACTGTGACTACTCTATAGTCTTGGGCGAGCTTGTATGGTTCTGGCAAGTATTGCTCGAACATCTTCTGCACGTCAGCTCCGCGCTGCTCCATGCTCTTTTTGATTTCAGCGATATCTTTTTTGTCCTTCACTTTGACGATCGCAATTTCATTGGAGCTGAGGTTGAAAGCCGGTGTTTTAATCGAAAATTCATCAATCAGATCGGTATCGATGACATAATAGGCGTCAATATTGTCCAAGGTCAGGTCCATGAGACCCGGTTGTTCTATTTTGTCTAGCATTGCTTTCATAATTTTATCAGTAGACGATTCAATTTTGTTATCATCTGGCTTATCGGTATTTGACGGCTCATCAGACGGGCTTGGGCTCGGCGTCGGGCTTTCGCTTGTGATCGGCGAGTTTGTTGCAGGTGGAGTTGCGCTATTATTGTTCGTATTGCCGGAGCACGCCGTCAGCAAGCTGCCAAGCAGAGCTGTGACGACTAGAAGAGACATTGCTGTTTTTTTCATGGGGTTATTCTCCTTGCACTAAAATTCTAGTAATCGGAGCTCTTCGATTACAGGTTAATAGACGCAGATCACCTAAGTAATGTTGCAGGCAACAATAGCGAAGCCATTTATCCTTGTTTCACTAAAATGACCAACTCAGGAAATAGCTATATATGAAAATTTGGTTATAATCCGTTATAATAAAGATAGGCCATAATATTTTGTGCATGAATGACCTGCGTTTCTATACGATTCAGTCAGGAGGAGATATTCAATGAAAGCACATGAAATTATGATAAGTAACGTGTACAAAGTAATGAAAGATGATACCATACGTACCGTTGTCAAAAAGTTTATTGATCATAATATTAGCGGCTTGCCGGTGGTTAATGATGCAAACGAAATTGTAGCTTATATTAGTGATGGCGACGTGATGAGCTATATTGGTAAGCATAATGACATTATTATCAATATGGTGTATATGTTCAGTTACATTCAAGGTGATCAAGATGAATTTGAAGATCGCATTCGTGAGGTGCTGGATGTTAATGTGATGAGGCTGGCAACCAAAAAGGTACTCACGGCACAGTGGGATGACAATATTGAAGACATTGCCGCTATTCTCGGCGAGAAGCAAATTAAAAAACTGCCCGTTGTCAAAAACGGCGTGCTGGTTGGCGTCATTAGCCGCGGCGATGTGATTAGACAGTCGTTCAAAGGCATTCTTGAGGAAAAGTAATTAGCTGACGAAGCAGAGGCAGCGTATCGCAGTATGAGTACTGGTTGGTCATAATACGCAGCGCAACAGCCTGACAAGTCTCTTTCCCATGAGGCTTGTCTTTTTTTGTCCGGCTGGACAGACACATTTCACCTTTCAAAAAATATGGGCAAATGGGACGCTGCACCTGGCCAAATGGATATTTTTATTTAAAAAATAATGGTATGATATGGGGAAGATTAACGAATTTATTCTATTGGAGGTATGCAATTTTATGAGCGAAGCGCAACAGCAAGCAGGTTATTTTGGCGAGTTTGGCGGCAGCTTTATTCCGCCCGAGCTGCAAGAGGTTATGGACTATTTGGCTGATCAATTTTATACCTACAAGGATGACCCAGAGTTCAACGAAGAATTACGCTATTATTTGAAGGAATATGTGGGGCGTGAAAACCCGCTTACATACGCAGAACAGCTCACCGAAGCTTGGGGCGGCGCCAAAATTTACTTAAAGCGTGAAGACCTTAATCATACCGGTGCACATAAAATCAACAATGTGCTTGGACAAATTTTGCTTGCCAAGCGCATGGGAGCCAAACGGATTATTGCGGAGACGGGCGCTGGCCAGCACGGCGTTGCAACTGCAACCGTATGTGCCATGTTCAATATGGAATGCGTCATCTATATGGGAGCCGAGGATACAAAACGTCAAGCATTGAACGTATTCCGTATGGAGCTGCTCGGAGCCAAGGTTGTGCCTGTTCATGCCGGCCAAGGCCGTCTGAAGGATGCTGTCGACGAAGCTCTCAATGACCTCGTAGTCAATTACAAAAACACTTTCTACTTGCTTGGCTCCGCAGTTGGACCGCATCCGTTCCCAACGATGGTCAAGCATTTCCAGTCCATCATCAGCGAGGAGTCCAAGCGTCAAATTCTGGAGAAGGAAGGCCGGCTGCCTGATGCGGTTATCGCTTGTGTAGGCGGCGGCAGCAATGCAATCGGCGCTTTCGCTCATTATTTGGACGAGCCATCTGTACGTTTGATCGGCGCTGAGCCTGATCAAGCCGCTACGCTAACACAAGGTGTTCCTGAAGTTATTCACGGTTTCCGCTGCCTGGTGCTGCTAGACGAGAATGGCAATCCGAAACCTACGTATTCCATTGCAGCCGGTCTGGATTATCCAGGCATTGGACCTGAGCACAGCCACCTTAAGGTTAGCGAACGTGCGGAATATTATGCCGTAAGCAATGAAGAAGTATTGGAAGCCTTCCAGGAGCTCTCTCGTACGGAAGGCATTATCCCTGCATTGGAAAGCTCGCATGCCGTTGCTTACGCCAAGAAGCTTGCTCCTACAATGAGTAAGGATCAAATTATTATTATCAATTTGTCCGGCCGCGGCGACAAGGACGTTGAACAAGTCTACAATATGTTAAAAAGCTAATAAGCGGGCTATGTTGAAAAGCCTCTTCGACGTATATAATAATCGAAGAGGCTTTTTGAAACCAAATGGATGGAGGAGGACGCTATTATGCAGCAGCTGCAAGCTTTAGAGGATGTAAAGCAAAGCATCGCCGAGCATCCGCTCACATTGCTTATACTAAAAACAAGACAATGCGGGGTATGCGAAGCAGTTCAGGCCAAAGCTGACGCTTTGCTGCAAAGTCAATTCAGCAATATCAACGGGATTTATCTTTATGTTGAGGATGCGCCAGAAAGCGCGGCCGAATTTCTAGCCTTTTCATCCCCTTTGTTGCTTCTGTTCTACGAAGGCAAAGAAGTGTATCGCGCTGCGCGCTTTATCCTTTTCGATGAGCTTGAGCATATTTTGTCGCAATATTACGAGCTGTTAAACTCTCCAAGCTAAGCCCTTTTTACGGGCAGCCAGCTTCTGTTCAACTAAAGTTACCTGCTAACGCTGTTGGAAATAATTCTAACGAAGCTGACAAGCACTATTTCAGCGAAAACAGCTCATTTTAGATTGTAGCGAAGCTTAGCAGCACTATCCGTGTCGCTGCCACCTCAAAACATCTAATTATATATGAAATTTCATATACATTCCGCTGAAATGCCCCAAAAAACACGATTGTATATGAAAAATCATACAGATCTGGTCGCTGCCACCTCGAAACGGCTAATTGTATATGAAATTTCATATACATTCCGCTGAAATGCCCCAAAAAACACAATTGTATATGAAAAATCATACAGAACTGGTCGCTGCCACCTCAAAACGGCTAATTGTATATGAAATTTCATATACATTCCGCTGAAATGCCCAAAAAAACACAATTGTATATGAAAAATCATACAGAACTGGTCGCTGCCACCTCGAAACGGCTAATTATATATGAAATTTCATATACATTACGCTGAAATGCCCAAAAAAACACAATTGTATATGAAAAATCATACAGAACTGGTCGCTGCCACCTCAAAACATCTAATTATATATGAAATTTCATATACATTCCGCTGAAATGCCCCAAAAAACACGATTGTATATGAAAAATCATACAGATCTGGTCGTCGCTTCCTCAAAACGACTTTTTAGTAACTCATTTCGCGAAATAAAGGGTTTTTCATCGACTGAATGTCACAGGCTTTTTGCACGTTTGCTCACAAATTCTGTAACCTGTATCCGTGCAATTAAGCTGCTATATAGCTTTTCAACACGCAGTAACAATAACAGCCAGCGCTCCTTCCCCTACGCTCCGTCCTTCTTCTCCTTGCTTCTGTATTCTCCAGGCGTCATGCCATGCGTCTTCTTAAAAGTACGAATAAAGTTTTGCGAATTTTGATAGCGCAAGTGCTCGGCAATTTCGAATATTTTCATATCGGTTTGAAGCAGCAGCTCCTTTGCTTTATCCATCCGATACAAAATAATATAATCGCTGAATGTAATGCCAAGCTCGTCTTTAAACATCTGGCTGAAATGCGACGGAGGAATGCCAGCCATCTCCGCCATTTGCGGCTGCGAAATGTCCTCATCGTAATGCTCGGCAATATAGGTAAGCACCTGCTCCATCGTTTTATAGCTTTTCTCCGTTCTTATCGATTCGAAGTGCTTGGACATACTGACAAATACATGGTGGTACACCCACTGCTGAATATGAGACATGGTCGGCATTTCTGTCAGCTTATCAAATACGTTATAACTAAATAAAGCAGCGGCTGCTTCCGGTGCAATATTATAAAACTCTCTGACGGCATGCGACACCAGCTGTGTATAAGACATCAGCACTTGGGCAGCAGTTATGTTGGAGTCCTCGCGCAGCTTATTGGAAAATTGATCAAGCAGCTGGCTGACCTGCTCCAAATTGCCGACCTTTACCTGCATCATCATTTGCTGCTCGATTTCGTGCGGATACTCATAAGCATTCTCCGCTTGCAGCGGCTCTACCTGCTCTACATAAATAACATGGCCTGTGCCGATGACAAGCCTGTATTGCAGCGCATTGCGCGCTTCCATAAATGATTTTCGTATATCGATGCGCTCATAGCAGCGGCCAATTCCTATTGTAGCCTCTACGCTTAAAGAATCGAATATCGCCGCTGATATTTCCTCTGCCACCCGAAACGCCTCATTCATCCGTCCCTGAACAGAATCTGCAGTATGATTCATAATAAGAGCAATCTGGTTAGGCCCTGCTTTCGTGATCATGCCTGGCGAGTTAGCCGCGAATATTTCCTCACAAATATTCGTCGCCGCATACACGAACAACTGAACATCCTTCTCATCCAGCTCCTCCGCGACGTTCAATTCCACGCAAAGGGCCGAGTAAAACGAGCTTTCGCGCGGCAGATCAAAATATTCAAACTGCTGCTCCATATCCTTTTTGCGCACATGCTCCAGCAATATACTTTGTACAAAACCGGAGGCAAGAATCGGCTTATCCCGCTTCACTTGATTATGCAGCGAAGTATTCAAGTCCTGAAGCGTATCCATATACGAATTGATCAGCCCGATCTCATCCTTGCGGTCGCCGGAGCCTGACCATTGTGATTTTCCGCGAATACGATCCACGATGCTTTTTATGCCGTTATAGAAATTTCTGGAGACAAATAATGCTGCCGCCAAACAAGCCAAAATTAAAGCTGAACAAGCAATAATCGTTATTTTTTTGATTTTATTGAAGCTGGACATCAGCTCAGTCGTCGGAATAATCGATACATACGACCAATTGTTAAGCGGGGACTGCCAATAGCTTACCAGCATTTTTTTATTGTCCATATATTCATAAAACGAGCTTTCCTGCTCATCGCCATTCAAAATTGATGTTACAAGCGGATACTGCGACAAGTCATCCTGCAGCATATCGCGATTCCAATCGGAAAAAACCGTTCCAGACGGCGTTATAATGAGCATCTCGCTCATAAAGGTATTATCCTGTTTATCGTAAACTTCAAAAAAAGTCCGGTCATTCAGACGGATAATAATATAGCCGAGCGGCTCCTCAGCTTTTAGAGGAACTGCGCGTACGTAGGTAATATTCTTGGGACTACGTCTATGGCTGGAGTGCTCATTCAGATCATCCACCCAAAAATAAGCTTCTTTGTTGTTTTGTATTTTTTCATATAAGATTGGCGCCATGTACTCCTCAGCAGGCCGTATACTATCATGTATAATTAGCTGATCGGTTTTTTTCAAATATAAAGAAGCCGACTCTACATTGTCGACAAGCACTTCGATGGAGCTCAGCAAAGACTTCACATCTCTATAGGTGGCAAGATCCGTCGTTAAATCTTCCTTCGATAGAAAGGAATCAAATGAAGCTGTATACAGATGCTGAATGGCATTTTTATTGATTGTAATCAGCTTATCATCAATCCGCTGCTGCACCTGCTTCAGCGTTTCAATTTTGGCTCTCCCAAGCTCCTGCTGCAAGCTCGAGGATGCTATCGTATAGGAAAAAAAACTAAAGATAAGAATAGGAATAATTGCGATTAAACATGTCCCGATAATAAACTTCAATCGCAGCCTATTATTTAAAGCTATCCACCTCAAACTTTCACTTCCTTCATGTAAAAAAATTCGACAATCTTTCATCAGGCTTTTCTATATTAAACGATTAGCCTGCATGAATACAGGATAATTCTTCATATTTCATGCTGTACTTTAAATAGAAGAAAGAGGGAGCGTTCTCCCTCTTCCATTGCTATTCAATTATTTATTGGCAGCGTACCACTCATTAACCTCTTTCGTCATTTGCTCGCCGCCTTTTTTGTTCCACTCTTCTACAAATGCATCAAAGGTATCGATTGATTTTTGACCAACGACAACGCTGATGTAGTATTCCATTGCAAATTTATTCAGATCGGCTTGCTTTTCCTGCATAGCAGGCGTAAGAACTGCGACTGCCGGGTTAGGCACGCCTAGCTTCTCGATTTTTTTCCACTCGTCCAGCTGAGCTTGTGCAACCTCTTCCGGAGCGCCTGGCGTTGTATAGTAAGGGTTGAATTTGTTATGCGCGACAAGGTTCAATACACCGTCAGCTTTATACTGATCTGTAAGTACAGGTGCGCCGTTCTCCATATTGTAGTGGATGCCTTCAATACCTACGCGTTTGAAATCAAGAGCTTCCTGAGTTGCCTGCCAATCAAGCACCTCCATAATTTTTGCAAGCTTGTCATCGGATACTTTATTGCTGATTACCCAATGGCCGTAGAAGCCATGAGACTGCATCACACCTGTTTTACCGGTTGGTCCTACTGGCGGGTCAATCATAATGAACTCCGCCTTTGGATTCAGCTTCTGTGCATCAGCCAAAAACTGACCATAGTTCGTAACACCGCCGCCAATCATAATTCCCATCTTGCCTGCAATGAATTTCTCATTAACCTGTGCATAGTTAAGTACCGGGAAGTCGCGGTCAATAGCACCTTTTTTGTAAAGCTCTGTCACCCAATTAATTGCTTCCTTGCGGCCTTCGGATACATGCCAGCTCTCCAGCGTGCCGTCTTCCTTCTCTCTCCACTGATTGCCTGCGTCGAATGCCATCCACAATTGATCAAGGAAAACAAGCTCTTCGCCAAGCGCAATGCCAAACGTATCATCCTTTTGGTTTTGATCCGGGTCCATAGTTGTGAATTTCAACGCTACATCGGCGAATTCTTCAACTGTTTTCGGAATTTCCAAATTCAAATTGTCCAGCCAGTCCTTGCGAATATAGGCAGCGGATGTTTGCAATGGACGAGTACGTGGAATCGAATACAGCTTTTTGTCCACCTTTACGTTTTCAAACGTTTGCTCCGGTGTTTCCATAATATTTTTATAATTGCCGACTACATCATCAAGCTGCTTGAATGCACCTTGGCGAATGTATTTAATCAGCTCTGGATCCGGGTATGTTGTCCAAACCATAAGATCCGGAAGCTCACCAGAAGCGACAGTCAAGCTAACCTTCTCCAAATATCCGCTGGCGGGAACCGCGATCAAATCCAGCTCCACGTCAAGCAAGTCCTCCATATACTTCCAAGCCTCACTCTTTTGCGGCGCATCGCCGCTAAGCGGATACATCATGCTGATTTTCAATCTTTCTTTTGGCTTATTGCTAGGCGCAGTAGAATTTTTTTCTGGCTGTGTGCTATTCGAGCTGCCCCCGCCCTCGCCTTTCTTCTCGCTTGAACCGCAAGCTGCCAGCAAAGCAAGCATAAGCACAAAGGTTAATGCCATTGCCAGCGTTTTTCTTGTTTTTTGCATAATTAGAACCCCTCCTGTTAGTAGAAAAATATATACAAGGATAAACGATTTTTTGTGAGACTGCCGATTAATTGTGGCTAGGGCAACAAGCAATAGAAAAAGGTCCCACTGCGATCAAGATTGGGATTCCGACCGCTGTTGTAGTCCAATTCTTGCTCTCCGTTCCCTCTTCTCATTGCTTATCAATAATTGCCCACAATTAATCGACAGTCTCTTTGTCATCCTTATATCTTTATAAAAAGCTAATATACTAGCCTTTCACTGAACCTAATAGCACGCCTTTTGCAAAGTGCTTCTGCAAGAACGGATAAACAAACAAGATCGGAACAGTTGCTACGATAATAGCCGCCATCTTAATCGTAGTTGGCATAATTTCAGTTGTCTCATTTGCTATTGCCGCCTGAAACTCCTCTGTGGAGCCTTGAATAATCATTTGGCGCAGTACAACCTGAATGGGCCAGAGCTTGGAATTGGTAACATACAAAATTGATGTAAAAAACTGATTCCAATGCCCTACCGCGTAAAACAGCGTAAAGGTCGCCATAGCCGGCATCGACAGCGGCAGCACGATTCGGAACAATACTCCTGTATTTGTACAGCCGTCCATCTTTCCGGATTCTTCGAGCTCTTCCGGAATACCCTGAAAAAAGTTTTTCAATATGATTAGGTTAAATGCGCTGATTCCGCTTGGTATAATAACAGACCAGAAGGAATTCAATAGATTCAGCCATTTCATAACGAGATAGCTCGGGATCATGCCTCCTGAAAACAGCATTGTAAATAATACTAGAAACAGCAGCGCGCTGCGGCCCTTCAGCCTTTTTTTAGACAAGGGATATGCCATTAATGCAGTGAGCACTAGATTAGTAAGTGTTCCGACCGCTGTAAGAGCTACGGTTATCCAAAGCGCCCTGGTGAAATGAGCATTGGTAAGAATCAATTTATACGATTCCAGAGTAAGCGACTCCGGCCATAAGATCAGACCGCCGCGCATTACTTGTTCAATGGGAGATAATGATACGGCTGCAATGTACCAAAACGGAAAAAGCGTAATGGCGGCGGCGGCGGCCAGCAGCAAAATATTAAATACATCAAAGGCCTTCTCGCCACGGCTGCGGAATTTGTTCATTAGTAAACGCCCTCCTCGCCGAATTTTTTAGCGAGACGATTCGCAAGCACAACCATGACTAAGCCTACAACAGACTTAAACAAGCCGACTGCCGTTGTATAGCTGTATTTGCCGCCTACAAGACCTTCGCGGTACACATACGTTTCGAACACATCTCCCACACTATAGGTAGTAGCGCTAAGCATAAGGAAAATTTGCTCAAATCCGTTGTCCAAAATATGCCCCAATCTTAAAATGAGCAAAATAAAGATCGTGCTGCGAATTGCTGGCAGCGTAATATGCCACAGCTGTCTCCAGCGGTTAGCGCCATCTACCACAGATGCTTCGTAAAGCTGAGGATCAACCCCTGACAGAGCAGCCAGGAAAATGATTGTGCCCCAGCCCGCTTCCTTCCATATGCTTTGCAAAATAATGAGCGGCCTGAACCAATTGCTTGACGTAAGGAAGCTTTGTGCCTCGCCGCCCAGCCTCGTCAAATATTCATTCACAATACCATCTTGCGTAGCCAGAATTAAATATGAAATACCAGCTACGACTACCCATGAAATAAAGTGCGGCATATAAATAATAGATTGAATCACATTTTTAAAATACTTTTTCCGCACCTCATTCAGCATAAGCGCAAGCAAAATCGGAACTGGAAAAAAGAAAATTAAATTTAGCAAACTCAACATAATAGAGTTTCGAAAAATTAACCAAAATCCATCATAATTCCATAAGGCGATAAAATGCTTTAAACCAACCCAGTCACTTTTCCAAATTCCACCGAAAGGATTGTAATCCTGAAAGGAAATAACAATCCCCCACATTGGAAGATAACGAAATAAAGCAAAAAACAAAATACCGGGTACCAGCATCAAATATAAATCCCAGTCGCTCCTGAGCCACCCCAGCTTAAAACGGCGGCGTCTTGGCTCCTGCGGCTGAACAGACTCAGCAGAAATGTCTATAGAAGAATCCGCTTGCATGATCATGCTCCCTTCCCAATAAATCAGCGATGTCTCAGATGTACGCCTATCATAACGGATATAATCTTGCGATTGATATAATCATTTCAAAAGATTATCTGGCATTGTAATGCGTACTAGCTCACTGCCCTTGTTTATATAAATCCGATTGCTCGCGTCAATCGCCATATTCCCTACAATCTCATCCGTTATTTGCCGATGCTCCAGCGTTTCCGGATTTAGCACAATAATTTTGCGGGCAAGCGTCGTGTACAGCAAGCCGTTTGTGCCGAATCGCACGACGATCGGGCGCCATTTGCTGTACGCATATTCCGTCGGAAACACGATTTTGCTTTTCACAATTTCATAGGTTACGGGATCAAAAGCAAATATCGTGCCATCATCGGCGCCCCATATTAATCCGTCCGGGCCAAGCATAAGTTCGCCAATCATTAAAGGCTGCTGTGCAGCGCCTGGAATTTGAGGAATAAACTCCGCGATTTTTTGTTTTTTCTCTACATCCCACACAAAAATTTTTGCAGGCCCAGCATACGGTTCGCCTCCTAGGCCGCCCCAAACAGAAGTGCCGCCAAATATTAGCCCTTTCCAGTAAGCTAACCCTAGAATAGATTGGTTTTCCACAACCTGAGGAAACGTCTCCAGCTCGTTAGTGCGCGTATTATAGACTGCAAGCGCTCCTCCTTGAAGACCGTAATCAGGAACTGTACCCGCAAACACATAATGATCGCCTGCAGTCATCGTAAACGGACGATCCTGCTGATGCTGAATTTGTCCGAGCCAGCTTGGATTTCCTTCTGCCGACCAGTCAAATGCTACAGGCATCTCGGGATTATACTTATACAAATGGGCCTTCGTATACGTACCGAAATACACTTGATTATTATGGAAGGTCATCCCTTCAGACTGTGGAAATAACCCAACCGTCCATTCAATCTCATTCGTATCCGGATTATATTTGCTTAACCCCCTATGATAACCGCCTACGTACACCGCCCCATCCGGCGCAACTTCCAAGCAGGTTTGAAGCAGCGGCTGAGGTTCAATCTTAAGCATACTTCGTGAAATGGACATATCCGATAAATTTATAAGCGCCTGCTCCGCATTTACGGTTACAAGTGCAATAAATTCGTTGTCATTGTGCTTGATATATTCCAACGCCTTGCAGCGTCCTACAGGCAATCCGCCGTCTACTACGGTCACAGCCTTGCGCTCTTTTTTATGCCAGCCCCGTAAGGATGCCCCGTCTTTGTAGAGCACTAGCTGCGGATCAAGCGGATGATCCGTGAGCAGCAAATTATCAAAAGAAAACTGATCGACGAGCTCCATCGTTCTCCGATCATACACATACATATCAATGAAGTCAGATGCTACAAATAAATATTGATCGACCAGCCATAAGCGGTCCAGAAAACCATTGCTGCCAGTCAGCTTGTCCAGCTGGATCTCCACCTGCTCGCCTGTAACAAGATTATATTTGAAGAAATGCTTCCTGCTCCCGGTGCTAACATAAAGCCAATCGCCATCTCTGGCTATGCCGCGCGAATACTGTTCATGCTCTGCCATCGTGCCATAATCTTTAAATTCTCCGGTTTGATGATTATACGAAAACAGTTTCGAATTCGGATATGTTCCTCCCCACACAAATTGTTCTTCCCATACAAGATTAATGACCCAATTATTCGCCGGGTTCACACCTAAGTTATCCAGCTGCCCAGTTCCTCTATAACGATAAAGAATACCGTCATTTGTGCCGCTGAAATACACTTCGCCGTCAGGATTGCGAGTAATTGCCCATACACAATCTTGATTCTCAAGCTCCCGTGAAAACAATAATTCTCCTGTAAATAAATCGAACTCATAAAATACGGCAGGCAGCCCATTGCCTACGAAGCATATGGAGCTCTTGCCCTCATACTGTCTTATAGCTGCGCCTTGCCCAAAGCTGGAGTAAACAACCGAGCCCAGATTTTCTATCTTCAAAATGAATCACCTTCCTGCTGCCATTTAGTGTATCTGCGATAAGTGTATAAACGATTTCTAAATAAAGAAATAATCAGATCAAATGATTATCGGTAAAATGGAAAATAAAAAAAGGACCGCCGAATAATCAGCAATCCCTAAGTACTGGTATTGAATTGGTTTTGCGAAACGAGTGACTTCTAACGGCGACTGCTAACGGTTGCCACAGACGCTAATCATGTTAAAATGAAGCAAAAAATTTTCTAATGGTTGCAGCCGCGCTTAATATCGTAAAAACGGCTATTTTTTTCGTAAAATGGTGCATTAACGCTTGTCACAACCGTCACACAAGCAAACTGGCTAAAATAATCGAAATAGCAGCGATAGCAACCGTTAGAGCAACGGAGTTTAACTCGGGGAGCCCTCCTTACTTTGCAGTAATGCTCCCTATCCCTTACTCCAGCTTAAACAGCTTTCCTTCCCCTGCAGCCAGCTGAACAGACATACCGCCCACACTAAAATTAGTGGCTATGAGCTGTCCATCTATCTTAGATACTTCTCTTACATTGCTAACTGATGAATGAACCGTAAATGAAACCGTTTGTTGGCTCACCGTGTTTTTGTTTACGATCATCACATATTCCTGCCCCGCCTGATTCGTGAAATGACTAATGACAAGCGGCACCGTGTTGCTGCCAGGCTGCATAACAAATGAAGCTGGAAGCTGCGTCGTTGATGCCGGCAAGCTGTTCCCCGTGTGGTACACCGCCAATGACTCCAATCCCATCAGCGTACTGCCAAGCTGCAGCACCTCCGCATTAATATTTTTAGCCCAATTGTACGAGGCATTTTTAATGCCGTTAGACAAAATAAGCCCATTATTGAAGCTCTCGCCGCCGCTGGCATCCGGAGTCCAATAGGTAAAGTAAATATACCCTTTTGCTCCATACGCAAGATTAGAATAAATTTGATAGCGCATCTCGCTCTCGGATGGTGCTTTCCATACGCCGTTAACCCCGACAGATTGAATATATGACCAGAAATCAACTCCGCCCAGCTTAGCCTGGCGTCGAATGACTTCAAGATTGTCATAATAGTCTGCGCGGAACTGCCCGTTTGCCATGTATGGATAATGATCAAATACTAGCACGTCTGGTTCCGTATACATCCATCGATAAACATAGTCCTCATATGAAGCGCCTGTAATATTTTGATTAATTGTGAACCAAAAATCTGCAGCAATCGGCGAGCCATTCAAATAAGCGGACCCATCATTATACCAATTATCATTTGTATTGGACCGGATAACCCAGCCGACCGAACGATCGCCGCCGCCATTATGCGTTAACTCCATATAATACTGCGTATTTTGTGAAACCGTGGCATTTAAATGAAATTGCGGCCACTCCGTAGCAGGCGTAGTTAATGTGTTTTGAGCGATCAAACTCGTTTTTGCCGGAGAGCTCCATAGCTTTAAAGTCAGCTGTTCGCCTGTTCCCCATGTGTTTTTATCAATCCACCATTGCACTGTATCGATTTGGGTCTGACCCTTCTTCGTTGTAAAGGTCTGGCCTAGCGAGAAAGCGTCCGTTACAAATTCGCCTGTTTGCTGATTCAAGCCAAGCTGGCTGGCAGAGGCATAGTTTGGGAATAAATTAACAAAGGACATATGATTGGGATCCGTCATTTTGAGACGGCGAATCGTGTCCTGCAAACGTGTCATTTGCAAGGCAGACGGCTCATCCAGCACATGGTAGCCTTGCAAAGCAGCTTTATTGCGATAGTGATTCGCTATATCGTCAATAACTGCATGGGCTGGCTGATTGCCATCATTATAAGCTCGCTGCGAATATTCAAGATTAAACCATAAATCTATAGACTGTGCCACGCCGTTCATGTAGGCTTGTCCATCCGCGTATACGTTAGACGTGCTAGTCGTCACCCAGCCGATTGACGTAGAGCTGTTGCTTGTCAATTCCAAGTAATAAACGGTATTGCTTTGAACAGCAGTATGCAAGTTAAAGACCGGATAGTAGGTAGAAACAGGAGCTGTAATCGCATCCGAAGCAATCAACTGGCTTTTGGCAGGGCTGTCATACAAACGAAGCGTAATGGTGGTGCCTGCCGGCCAATTTAGCTTGTCGATATAAAATTGAACTCGATTTAGTCCCCATCCCGACCCTGCAGGCGTACGGATGGTTTGCCCCAATGAAGAGGTTGTACTTACAAACAACCCATGCCCAGAGCTATTCTGAGAAACAGTATGCTCCCTCCAAATTAACCGGCTATCCTCAACCAGCAGCGTTAATCCATGGTTATCTGCATAGCTAAGAGCGGCATCACTAGAAGTAAAATCACTCACTCCATTGCCGCCCACAATAAAGTTGGCGTTCATTGCGCTTATATCAGCATAGTTGGCATTAGTTGTATTAGAAGGAGAAGGCGGCCAAAAAATACCGATTGGAAACGATTGAATAGCTGGACTGTATGCCGATCCGATTTCGGAGAAGCTTGCTGCCAGCAATAGCATGGCAAGAAACATACTTATGCTTTTCTTCAACACGAATAATCCCTCCATTTATTAATTCAGCTTAAACCGCTTGCACCGTTTAACTAAAGCCTGGACTGCCATAATCGTTCAAAGGATCGGAAGTAAATGGAGTGTCCATAATCGTTGGGATGATTGATATTATTTAACAGTAAGCTTTCATACGTTTTTCCGGCCTCTATCTGCTCCATCCATACTGCATAGGCATCGGCGACTGGAATTTCATATTCCTTTCCTATCGCACGTAAGGCCTCTGCATACTGGCCGATTTCACCGCTGCTGAATTTCCACAGCGGATTAGGCGCGCATGGGGTTACCAGAATTATATCGATCTGTGCCTGGGTACGCAGCGCTTCGACCATTTGCCGAATATTGTCCTCAAATTGCTCGACAGGTACATCATTGCTATGCAGCTGCAATCGATTTTGATCGTTCATGCCATATCCAATCGTAACTAATTGCGGTTTTACAGCTATAACATCGTCGGCCAGTCTGCTTAAGCCGCCCTTGCTCGTTTCCCCGCCAAGTGCCTTCATCTCGTAATGAACAGGGCTGTTGGGGAAGTTCTTCTTCAAGCTTTCATATAATAGGTAGGAATAAGCATAGCGCTGTTGACTCGCCTCAGCTCCCGTACTGATACTATCGCCATATACGACATAAACAATAGGCTCTCCCGCAAGATGCCTTGCAGAGCAAACAGGCAGCGCCTCTTCAATAGTGGGCGCATTTACGTTTTCAGCTGCATCCATATCGCCAAGACAACAATAATCGGCATACAAGGTAAATGGCTCATTGCTGTAATCCTTGAGGCCAGTTTGGTCGAACTTTTGCTGCCCATAAAAAATATGGCGGGACCAGTCCGGTATGCGGCTATCCTTTGTCCTTTGAATGATTCCTTCCTGCTCGTTCACAATATAATCAACGATAGGAACATATACGATCTCATCTTCAGACTGAATCGATCTTTTATACAATTTCAAACTGCCGCTTTGAATATTGTGATTAGCCAGCGAATGGGGCGCTTCTTTTTCAAATACAACAGCCTCACCTATCTGTTTACACATTTTCATTAGCACCGCATCCTATGCTTTAATATTCAACCGTTGTTTTTTTATCCAAGAACCACTTAATCATCCAAGTGATAACTCCGCCAACAATAGCGAGCATAACTCCAAATGCAGATGCTGTGCCATAATTTCCGTCACTTACTAAATTAACTATTTGCAGCGCAGCTGTATTGGTAGTAAAGTTTGGCCCGCCGTTGCTCAGCAGCTTGGACTGCAGAAAAATGGTAAACGCGCCGCTTGTTCCAATAATGACTAAGGTTGAAATCGTCGGCCATATCATAGGAATAACAACTTTAATAAGTTCTTTTCTTTTTGTAATCCCCTCTAGCATGCCGACTTCATACAGGTCATTAGGAATTCGCCCGATTGCACCCAGCAATATAGCTGCGTTGAACCCTATTCCAGCCCATACGCAAAAGAAAAAAACTGTTCCTAGTGCAGTGGATGGATCACCAAGCCAGGAACGCTTTAAGCTTTCAAGTCCGACCGCATCCAAAACCGCATTCACAACACCTAGATTAGGACTAACCATAAATGAAAAAACCATTGTGATGATGACGATAGATAAAATAGAAGGAAAAAAGTACACAATCCGATAAAAATTGTGAAGCTTTATTTTTTTCGAGAAAAAATAGGCAACCACTAAAGAAAGCGGCAGTAAAACAGCTATGTTTAAAGGTATCCATAGAAGTGTATTTCTTATGGCATATTTGTAAGGCGGTTGAGTCGCAATTTTTTCTATTATATCTGTAAAATTATAAAAGCCGACCCAATCGATTTTGCCGGTCGAAATGTTCCAGCGTTTAAAAGAATACAAAATGGTATTGAAGTTTACATATATCGTAAACAATAAATAATGAGCCACTGGATAGATGGTCATTGATAAAATAAATAAAAGCCTCATCCGTTTCGAGCGGTTGGAAAACCATCGCATCAATATCCCCTGCTTTCAAAGCCGGGGAAGCCGACAGGCTCCCCCTTGCATCTTATTCCATTCCTACTTCTTTTTTATAGGCATCCCATTTTTCTTTTGCAAACGATAAGTCGTCATTAAACTGCTGCTCAGCTGTCTTGGTACCAAATACGATATTGCCGTATGCATCTCCCGACGGATACATGGTCATTTTTATAAACATAGGGTGGTTAGAGTTAAAAGTGAACGGCTTGTTGTTATTCATAATGTCCATCACGCTTTTTGTAAACTCTGAAACTTCCACGCCTTCAAGAGAATAATTAAATGGTCTAAAGTTGCCTGTCAATTCCGTGAACTTTTTGTTCATTTCTTTGGAAGCTGCAAATGCGATAAACTCTTTCGCAAGCTCTTGTTCCTTTGCTTTTGCCGGTACTACCGTAATATCTCCGATCATGCTGAAATAAACGTTAGGCTCTTTGGCATTGCTCACTGCAGGAACGGGCATCATGCCCATACGGAAACCTTCAGGGGTGGAAGCTTTCATCTCAATTTCCAGCCAGTTTCCGTTAGGAATCATGGCAGCCTTGCCATTTACAAATTCCATTTGCGCTTCCGTATGATTCAAAGCTTCCGAGCCCTTTAATGTCCAGCCCTGTTTGAAAATCGCTTCAAATTGCTGCAGAGCAGCCAATCTGGCCGGATTGCCCATCACCTCAGGCGTTGTCATATTCAAAAACTCATCCAAATACTCAAACCCTCCAGCTTGTACAATCATAGGCTTCACCACAAAGTCCCAATAGCCGGCAACTTTGCCTGGATAAACGATTGGCGCAATGCCCTTTTGCTGAATTTTTTCGGCTAGCGCTGCAAACTCGTCCCAAGTTTTTGGCACTTCCCAGCCATTCTCCTCAAACATTCCTTTGTTGTAAGCCATGCCGAGCACGCCATCAGACCATGGAATTTGGTACGCCTTGTCTTGATATACCGCGTATTGCTGAGCTGCAGCGTTTAACGACTCTTTAATCGATACGCCGTCAGCTCCCGGGCCGTTGAAAAAGTCCGTCAAATCCGCCAAGTATCCTTGTGCCGCCCACATTTGCCAATGCGTATTTGTAAGAAAAGCGACATCTGGCAAATTAGCTCCCGACTCAAAGCGCGGACCCATCTTTTCCATAATGCCAGGGTCGCCTTCCAGCTCTACCGTTACATTTTCATGCAAGGCTTCAAAGCCTGCTTTTAATTCTTTAAACCATGCGTCACCAAAACCTCCCTGAAAAAAGGCGACTTTCAGCACTTTTTTCTTTGCCGCCTCTCCTTTTCCTCCTTCTTGCTGTGTGTTTGATCCCTTGCCGGATCCGTTGTTGTTTTCCTTGCCGCTGGAACAAGCACTTACTGCAAGCATCATAACGAGTACAATTGCGGTTATTACAAAAAAACGATGACGAGTTAATGTAGACTTCATTGACGTACACCCCTTAATATTTTTATGATATAAAGCCGCATATGCCGCCTTATTTCCCAAGCTGGATCCAGACACCTTGTCCTGGTATAAGCTCCAATTCAACCTTGCCGCCCACTACTTTACTTGTTTGGGGCTCGCCATTTTTCCACAACGTTATGTTTTTGATGTTTGGCTTTAAAGATATTGTCGTAGATGAAGACTTCTCATAGCTTGCATTAACAACCAAAATGCTGGATTGTCCCTTATCATCGCTGAAGCAGCCAATAACAGCTGGATCGCCTGCTATTTCTTCAATAGGACCAAAGGATTCCTTTAACTCTGCTATTAGAGGGGGAACAAACCCGTGATGAATGACGCCTTCTGATTTTAAATTCAGCAGCTGACGCCCGAGAGCCTGGACTTCCTTGTTTAATCGTTGTACTTCTCCGTAATGTCTCGTCTGATTGCCTTCAAGGTCGATGATCCCCTTGCCAAAAGTTTCACTGCCGCCAGGTTTAGGAGTCCAGTAAGTAAAGTATTGAATGCCTTTAGCGCCATAAGCAAGACTGGTATATATTTGCCAACGCAGCTCATCCTCCGTCGGATCACGATGAGTCAGGTTAAAGTCCAGCGTCTGAATGAACAGCCAGAATGGAGTATTGGCTTTCAATGCTTCACTGCGTATCAGTTCAAGATTATAGTAATAATCCTCTGTAATGTTCGCGCTTTCATCTTCCGAGGTCTTTTTTAGAAAAGGATAATGATCATAAGACAACACGCTTGGTTTAAAGGTTTGCAAGTAGTCCTGCACATACTCTACGGAGGTTCCGCCTTTCTGTTCTACCGAAGCATACGTTGGAAATAGATTAATATAGGCTAGTCCATTAGGCGCGTGCTTGCTATATTCATCCTTCATAGCTGTAAGCCATTCAAATTGCTGGCGAGAGGGCTCGTCATAAAAAACATGGCCCATATATGCAGGATGACTGGAATAAGCAGTAATTTTATCTTTCATTTGCTCCAATTCATCCATGCCAAGTGCGTTAATACTCGGATCGCGCAAAATTACTTTCAAATCATTGGCAGCGGCAAAATCAAGCGATTTTTTTTGTGCCTCCTCGCCGCCTGTCCATTCGGCAAACCCCGTTATAAACGTGATGCCAGCATCTTTGATTTCCTTATAGCGTCCCATCGTTATCTGATCAACAGGCGGAGAAACCCATAGCCCGATCGGAAATACTTCGTTGTTTGTTGTTGTCTGATTGTTTTCGTCTTTTTTGAATAAAGTCATTACTGCTAGCACCACCAATAATATAATTACGAACGAGGATATCAGATATATCTTTCTCATCCTTTAAGTCCCCCTGTTGTCAATCCGCTAATCAAACGGTCTTGCAGAAAGAAGTATACGATTAAGATTGGAATGGTAGACATCGTCAATGCTGCAAACAAAGTTGTCCAATCGGCTGCATACTGCTGCTTCAACACAAGATCCTGCAGCCCTACGGACACTGTAAACAGCTTTCTGTCCTGCAGAAATATATACGGCAAAAAGTAATCATTCCATATTCCAATCATCGTAACTAATCCAACTGCCGCCAAGCCGGGCTTGGCCATCGGAAGCATAATGCGGAAAAATATTTGCCAATCATTCGCTCCATCCATATAAGCCGCTTCGGCATATTCCCAAGAGACACCCTTGAAAAAGCCGTACAATATAATAAAGTTCATGCTCAAGCCAGCCGAATACAATATCAAAAGTCCCAAATGGGAATTAAACAGGCTTAAATCAATCATTAGCTTGTACAGAGCTGCCAAAGATCCGACAGATGGAATTAAAAATGTAGATACCGCAAAAAAGAAAATGATGCCGCTTCCAGGAAACTTATACTTAGCCACGACATAGGAAGATGTCGCTGCGGACAGTACAGCTAGCGCCGTTCCTACTGATGTTATAAAAACACTATTTATAAAATAAGTGCCCAGGCCGGTATCATTCCAAGCCTTTGTGTAATTCGACCATCTCCATTGCTCAGGCAGCGACCAAATATTTTGATAAAACTCAGGTCCTGTTTTGAAAGAATTAATAAACATCCAAATAAACGGGTAAATAATCGAAAGAGCATAAATCATAAACAAGATTTGAGTGATCGAGGCTCCTAGTATCCACTTACGCTGCATGGCTTCCCCCTTCTCAACTAATTAATTAATTAACTTAACTTAATAATAAAGGATGAAATGAGACTCGTCAACCTGCTATTTCTCATTTCTTTATGTCGACTATTCTTCAAACAGCTGGCTCATTACATGATCCAGGGCAACAGCAAAGCCTCCGTATATGCCTGAACGTTCGCCCAGCTCAGAAAATACTATCGTTGTCGTTAACGGCACCATCCGATTAACCAGTTCTCGCAAAGGCTGAACGAAGGAATAGCCTAATTTAATAATGTCCCCGCCAATTACAATAAGCTCGAGATCAAGCAGTACGCTCATATTAGCCAATACTACGGACAGCGACTGTACCAGTTCTTTTGTCATCTTTATGCAATAGGCATCCCCATCTTCTACAGCTTTGCAAAAGGCTTCAAAGGTAATCTTATCCAAATTATGCTGGCAATAATCCAATATTTTGCTTGCTTGCCCATTTTGCAAGTCCTGTTTTACTTTACCCATAAGCGCATGAAGCGATAAACGATAATCTAAATAATGCTTATGAAAATTTTCCGGCTCATCGATACTAGGCGTATCACAAATCCAATAGCCTACTTCACCGGCAGCAAGTCGGCTGCCTTCGTACAACTGCCCTTGAATGATCATGCCCGCTCCAATACCTATGTCTATATTAATGCCCAGCAAGTTAGAGAAGCCTCTGCCGGCTCCGTAGCGGCTTTCGCCTATAACGCTAAGATTAATATCATTCATCACGATGACATCAGATTGAAATTCCTGCTTAATGAGCTGGCGTATATTAATTTTATTCCATTCCTTGTAGCGAGGCGCAGCTTGAAAGAAGCCTGTTTCCTTATTGATAATACCAGGCGTGCCTACACAGACGGCTTGTATTTTTTCATTTGAAATATTTTGCTGCTGCAGCAATTGCTTAATTCGATTCATGACAGTTGTGAAATCATCCTTAGTAATATTTGCACGCAAAGAGAACATAACCTCATCATCAACGATGATGTTTCCTTGCAAATCCCCTACTGCAAGACGTATTTTGTCACCAGCCAAATCGATTGCAATAATATAACCATAGTGCTGATTAAAGCTCAGCATAATAGGAGGCCTGCCGCTGCCGACCAAATCACGCGTCCCTACCTCCTCCACAATGCCCATGGCAAGCAAATGCTCCGTGATGGAAGATACGCTCGGCGCACTCAATTTTAATATTTTAGCTACATCAGCTCTAGAAATAGGTCCCTGTTTTCTAACTAAATCTGTTATCAAATTAAGATTAGTTGACCGGATTAATTTTGGGTTCCCCGCTTTACTCTTCAATATGAACTCCTCACTAACTATTTAATAATTAACTTAACTAATATAATATATTAAAATAGCCAATCTGTAAAACTTACTTTTTTTTTATTACAGCGATACAATAGATTGAACTCTGCCTACCTGCCCGTCCTGCAGCCTAACCTTAATGCCATGCGGATGCTGTGCGGAGTTCGTTAAAATATCCTTCACAACCCCTCGCGTCAGTTTTCCAGTTCTTTGATCCTGCTTCAGCACAATATCGACCTCGAGACCCGGCTTTATGCTGCTGCGCAATTTTCCATTACTCATTCTAAATTCCACTCCTATATATATCTATTGATATAGTATACCAGAAAGCAGACATTATATAAGGAAGGGCCGAATGGAACAAGGATAAACGGCTCCGCCGTCCTTTGGACAGGCGCGTTTACCGATGAAATATAGAAACAGGATAAGTTAAAACTAATACTTTCTATTATTTTAATCAAAACAAGCCCCTGTCTTGGTAGGAGCGATTCCGCTTCTGCCGACAAGGACTTGCTGCAAAATATAAAGTTCAACGAAAGGTTGTTCAATTTGATGAACTGAATATTGCGTTTCAGATGCCTGGTTATAAAATCATCTCTAATATCATATCAATCTCTCCTGCCAGATTGATGTAAATTCTGCCGCAGCTACTCCAGAACAATACTTAAATAGGGCTGATAGCTGTTATTTATACCTTCTTTGCTGGAAAATATCGACCCATTCGCACTCACATCTAGCAAGCCAATAGATACAATCATGTCCCCCGCCAGCTGATTCTGCACGAATGCAGTAATATCAAATTCTCTCCACTCATCAGTACCGTTTATGCTTATCGCCGACTGGAACGAGGTGAATGCGGGCTTGTTATTCCAGGTAATCCCGCTCTCTGTCCAAGTATCATCTTCGACACCATAGGCTTCTACATTGGCAACCAAGTGAGTTGCTTCGGCTTTACCGTATAGGAGCAGCTTTACTGAAGAGACAGTCTTTCCTTCTAAATGTGAAAGGTCGAACTTCAAATAGGCTCGTCGAGAAAAGCCGACATTCCCCTTCTTCGTCACAAGCTGACGATCCGATCCGTAATTCACGTCTGCATAAGTCCCGTCACGGACATAGGCATCTGCTGTTGTAGAAACAAGCGTTGACATCTTCACATCCAAGTATGGCTGGAAGTTTCCTTCTTTACTTGTAAATATGGATCCAAAACCGCCTATATCCTTTAGAGCGATCGTCGCGACCCGGTCTCCATCCAGCTGACTTTGCAAATACTCAGTAACATCAAATTCTCTCCATTCATTCGTACTATCAATAGTTGCTGTAGATTGCAGCGCGGTTAATAGCGGCTTATTACTCCAGGTGATTCCATGCTCGGTCCAACTATCATCATCAACCCCATAGGCTTCCACATCGGAGGTAAGGTCAACACCATCTACCACTCTGCCATACACATAAAGCTTCGCTGAAGCCACTTCTTCACCCATAATCGAATCTAGATTAAATTTCAAAAATGACTCTCTTGCAAAACCAGTGGAATTTGATTTCTTAATGACAAGTTCATCTTTGAAACCAAAATTTTGCTCCGAGTACGCTCCATTCCGCACATAGGCATCCGCCATAGGCGTAAGCGCGCGATCCTCTCTTACTTTTAGCTCCAAATATGGCCTTACACCACCCTCACGGCTTTCAAAGTTAGCGCCAGCGCCTGCTGCAGAGCTGAATGCTAAGCTGACCATACCATCTCCTGCATACTGACTCTTCACATGCGATGTGACATCGAACGCCCTCCACCGATCGGCCAAGCTGTCAATTACTAATGTTGATTGTATTGGAGATAGAGTCGGTTTATTGAGCCAAGTCAAGCTGTTCTCATCCCAGCTATCATCCTCCACACCATGAGCATGCACCTGAACGGAGGTGCCATCAATGGCCCTCCCATAAGCATAGAGCGTGGCAGATATAATTTGATCAGCATCAATGCCATTGAGATCGAATTTCATGAAAGTTTCACGGGTGAAGCCAACTGAATTTGATTTTTTAATAATCAGTTCACGATCACTGCCATAATTAATGCCCTCTTCTGCTCCATCGCGCACGAAAGTGTCAGCTGCAGGCAGTAATCGAATGTTCGATTCGTTCTCCACTCGAATCTCATCGGAATAAGAACTTTCCCCATAGGTCGAAACTGCTGTCACTTTATAGTAATAAGGTGCATGACCAATCGCGGCATCCGTATAACTAGGGGAAGTTATACCCGATGCCAGCTGTACATACCCGCTTCCGCTAGTCGTACTCCGATACACATTGTAGCTTATTGCACTATCAATCGCATTCCAAGATAAACGATGGCTCTCGTCAACGCCATTGTAATTGCCTGTTAAACCAACAGGAGCATTTGAAGGCAACGCAGTTGTATTCGCGTCATAGGCCAGGCTGATTTCAAAAGATTTTCCCGGAGTGCTGGCTGTATTGACCTCCAGAATGATGGTCGGCTGTAGTTGAACGACAGTTACTTCTGGATCTTGGCTGATGACACCCGTCCCGCTTCTGTTCAACTCGATAACAACCTTGGCCTGCTTCTGCGATGGATCCGATACAGCGAGTTGCATCTCTGTCCCTGTATCCTTCACCATGACCGCGCTTTGCTGGCGACTGGACAAATAATCGATCATGCCTCCTGCTTGCTCCCAGAACACAGCTCCTAATAGACCGAGCGATCGCTCTCTCACCGCATGAATTTGTTTCGATTGTTCCACAATCTCGATATCTGGATTAACGGAGTAGCTCTCTACCTCTGTGCTGCTCATATTGGGCAACATCACATAACTGTACATCTGATCAGATGGATCCTCGCCGTGATCCTTCCATATCGTGACATAATGATTCGTCACAAGCGTTTCAATCCAATCAAAGGCAGCCTCGGCTTCCAAGGTACCCGTACCACTATGAGCAAAAACCCCCATCGTGAGCTTTTGACCTAACTGCCTTTCAAATTGCCTCGTAAAGGCGTGAATGACAGTTCCCCAGTTCACACCATCGCTACTTGCATAGAGCGAATATTGGTCACCGTCTTTGTCCAGCTTCAAATACATCGTGCTGTTAAACGAGTCCAAGCTGCTATGCACCGTCGCTGAACCCATCACTTCATTGACAGCACGCAGTTCCGTCCCTGAGGCTGTTCCCGCCCTGGATAGATAGATGTAGTTATCATCATCCAAGTACATTATGATTCCCGCTTCTTGTCCATCAGCTACTGGATCGAACGTCAGCTTAGTCGACATCGTGTAGTCGCCACGCGGTACTTCAAATGTCAAAATATTTTTCGTGGAATTTGCTGCTCCAGCTAACGAGCCTTGCTGAGCCGTAAGCACTAAAGCTGAATTTTCCAGCTTCCAATGCGAAGAATCTTCACGAGTCCACTGCCATGCAGATGGCAATGATGCACTATCGAACTCACTGCTTCTTGGAAGGCCGTTCGCATTAATTTCACGAGCTTCTCGAGCACGCTGCTCCCTTAACATTTTAATCGAATCGCCTTTAGGGAAGTAGAAGCCTCCCGTACCTGCCAAGTGCACCCAATCTGTCGAAGCAATCGTCTCTTGCCAGCCTGAACTTGCAGGCTTCGTTATTCCGTCCACCGTTAACGGATTCAAGCCGCCGCTATCAAGTGCCCGGTTCTCCACGATCGTCTCAATTGTTCTTCCCGACGTGCTCGTTATCCCTGACCCCAAGGCTACTACTTCGTCATCGAACATGAACCAGGATTTCTTCGCCTCCAAGTCCATATTCGAATAATTGTGCTGCTTGAAATCCATCAGTGTCACGCCGAACAAACGATCCAGCTCCACGCCTCCGGTCATATCTTGCTCGCTCCTGAATCCGTCTGACCCCGCTGATGGTCTGGAGCGGTCAATATCGACAGTGATGCCCGGAAGTCGATGATTATCCACTGTCGTCAAATAGTTATCCGTAAAGTCCAGCGAATCATTATATAAATAAGTCACACCGTCTGCTTGGTACCACGGCTCCAGATTCACACCGCCGAAGCTCTCATAGGTCGCCATCCGCGTCGAGTGGTTTCTCACAACTAGTGTCCAGTCATTACCATGATGAACTGCCACATCTTGATTATAGAACTGTCGATTGCCAGCAGGTGCTGGTCTAGGCGAAATAGTCGTGTCATCCATGATTTGCTTGATTTGCGTATAGTTCGCTAGAGACAACGCTTCATAGATCATCGTCTCATCGCTGTTCTGGATATGATATTTAACCAGTCCCTGCATTTCGCTAGCATAGGGATTGCCCGACATTTGAGAGATGTTTGATATGGCAGCTAATATATTCGTTGAATTAGCAGACCTCGAATGGCCGCGGCCCATAAAAGCCTGCATAATTGTCCCTTTGTTCAAGGCATTCTCGAACGTGTCGAACACCCAGTTAAACACATTCGTTTTCAACGGATCCGTATTTTCCCACTGCGAGCCTGCAAGCAAATTCATCGATACGCTAATACTGGCCAGCAATGCATCCCCATAAGCGCCTGCATAAGGGAAATAGAAATGCTGAACAAAGGAGCCATCAGCGTAGAAGCCGTCCAAAGCCGTTACATAAGGAAAAACCTGACTTAGTGCATCCGATGCTGCCTGGATTCGAACGCTATCCTTACTGATCACACCGCTGACAGCAACTATTTTGATTGAATCCGTCAAATTTGCCCCCGTTCTAACTGGGTTGGGAACAAACTTTTTAACCGCCTTCATATAATTCGCACTCTGTGTACTAGTCAGCTCATCATAGAGAAGGACGACGAGATCATTTAGCTCGAATGGTGTACCAATCTCCCACCACCACCAATTCCCATAGCGAACAGTATTTTCGTTATATTGGTCGGTGTACAGGTAATCCATTCCTTTCAAAATATCTGCTAAGAGAATTGAATTTTGATAATATTGCGATTCAGGAAGTGACCAGCTGATCGCCATATTTTTCAACCTTCGTAAAGAGTAAGCCGTATACGCCGAGTTTGAATCAACAAACTGCTCATACTCATCCCAGACCCCGTCCACATTTTGGCTTGCCCAATATTTTTCCGTATCGTCGTCAATTACTGCCAGCTTAGAAGCAACTATAGGATCGGTCGCATCCAAAGTGCCGCCCAATAGTGTATTTCTATATTTTAATCGTAAATTATCGTATACATTTGGTGCGTTTGCAGAAGCTAAAAAGGGAAATAAGCCTATCATTATGATGAAAGCAAAGATACAAATAAAATACTTTTTCATCGACAATCCTCCCATATTCTTCTATTCCTTCAACGAACCAAGCATAGCACCCTTCACGAAATATTTTTGCAGAAACGGATATACAATCAGAATAGGAACAGTCGCAAATAGTATGATTCCTGCCTTCATCATCTCTGGTGTAGCCGATAGTATTTCTCCGCCACTTGGATTGAACATGAAATTCTCTTCAACGACAAGACTGCGAAGCATAATTTGCAGCGGGAACAGCTCTTTCGTACGAATATAAATGAGAGCGGCGAAGTAAGAATTCCATAGCCCTACCGCATGAAAAAGCGCAAGCGTCGCTATACCAGCCGTGGATAACGGTAATGCAATCCGGGTAAAAATGCCAAACTCACTGCAGCCATCAATTTTGGCAGCATCGAACAGCTCGGAGCTCAATCCCTGGAAGAAGGTTTTCATAATAATAACGCCGAACGCATTAAGCGCACCCGGGAGCATTAATGCCCATAGCGTATTTTCGAGCCCTATTGAGCTAATGACCAAATAATTCGGAATAAGCGGCGCATTAAACACGAGTGTGACAAGTACAAGACGCAGAATAATTTTCTTGCCAGGCGTGAAAGGTCTCGCAAGTCCATAAGACATTGAGGTTGTAAACATCAAATAGATGAGCGTACCAACCACCGTTATAAAAATCGTAACTCCCATTGAACGCCATAAGGTGTTCATGCCAAAAATCGTTTTATAGACATCAAGCTGAAATCCTTTCGGCCAGAAATACACCAGCTTCGCATTAGCATACAGCGCATCACTGAATGACACCGCAAGCAGATGAATAAGCGGCAGCACCATCGATACGGAAATAAGAATTAAGATTGTTCCATTAATGGAGGTGAATACCCAGTCTGATTTCGATCTAACCATAACTCCTACTCCCTTCTCAATAAATACTTTCGCCAGAAACCTTCTTGCTTAAGGAATTTAACGACATGACCATCACCAATCCAACAATGGACTGGAATAATCCAATTGCAGTGGTATAGCTGAATTGGGCATTCAACAAGCCTACACGGTATACATAAGTATCAATTACTTCACCAACATCTCGAACAAGCGGATTGAGGAAAATCAAAATTTGTTCCACATTGGCTTCCAATACATTGCCAATTTGCAGAAGAAACAGGACGACAACCGTCGGCATAAGAGAAGGCAGCGTTACATACCACATCTGCTTCCAGCGTCCAGCGCCATCGACAACGGCCGCTTCATAAAGGTTCGGATTAATGCCAGCTAGTGCTGCCAGATAGATGATGGTGCCCCACCCAATACTTTTCCAAATTCCGATAGACACGATTACGCCCCGGAACCACTCAGGTCTCGTTATAAAATCAATTGGCTGTATACCAACGAAAGAGAGAAGTGTATTGAGGACACCGTCTATCGATAGAAGATTAATGAAGATCCCGCCTACAATGACCCATGATAGGAAATGAGGTAAATACAGCAGTGTCTGCAGCGAACGCTTAAACCACATTTTCATGACCTCATTGAGCAGCAATGCCAGGATTAGCGGTGCTGGAAAACCAAATAGGATGGACATAAAGCTAAATATAATCGTATTGCGCAGTACATTGTAAAACTCTTCATAGGTGAAAATCGTTGCAAAATGCTTAAAGCCAGCCCAGTCACTATTCATAATGCCGCGGAACATGTTGTAATCCTGAAAGGCAATGATGTTGCCGCCTAGCGGCAAATATTTAAAAATCAGGAAATGCAGAATGCCAGGCAGCATTAACAGTAGAACAATCCATTTGTCATTTCCCAAGTTTTTTTTAAGCACAATTTCCCCTCTTTTCCTAATGTAGAAGAAAACACCCGCAAAGGATCTAACGACCATGCGGGTGATTATGCATGCTATTCGTTATTTCTTGCTGTTATACCACTCTGTTGCCTCAGCAATTGCTGCATCGCCGCCCCGACGTTTCCACTCAGCGACAAAATGATCAAATGCAGGATCCAACTCTTCTCTGCCTGTCACGACCTTGGCGAACATATCGAGGAACAATCCTCCAGATGTCCACCCATCTCCAGGTCTGAGCTCTGGATTTGTACTGAAGGCTTCAAGGGCAGGCATGTTGAGACTATCGTGCTCAATAATCGCTTCTTCTGCGATCTTAATTCCCTTTCTCAGGATATCTTTGTCAGGTGACATCTCGATTACATTATCATGCATTGCACCAGTACCTCGTACGTTAATAATCCTCTGATAGAAGGAAGGGTTAACTTTTAAATCTCCCACTGACACCGCTTGATTCCAATTCACCTTGTTATCCTTAACCTCGTAGCTAAAGCCTTCGACACCATAAGCAAAAAAGTTATCCGCTTCCTCAGACCAAGCCCAGTTCAGAAATTTAATTGCTTCTACTGCGTTCTTGGATGAGGCAGGAATGGCCCATACATGACCGACACCGTTGGTGCGGAGAGATAGCCCGCCTTGTCCCTTAGGTCCTGTAGGCGGAGCCAGTACATCAACCTTGGCATCCGGTTGATTGACATAAACGCCAGGAGACCAGCCCAAGCTATAGTTTGCAATTTCATGAACCCATACGCCGGCTTTTCCTTGTACAATACCTGCTGACCAATCGGCGCCTGAATTTGTGAATAAGTTTGGATTAACATATCCTTCATCGTATAACATCTTCCAGAATGCAATCGCATCCTTCATCTCTGGACGAATGATATCAGGAATCATCTGACCATCAACTACATGCCAAGCATGCGGGGAGACACCGAACTCCTGGAAGAACAAATCCGCATAGCTCAAGTTCTCACGAACGTAATACCCATATTCATCATTCGGATTACCGTCTCCATTCATATCATTAACCTTCACCGCTTCGAAGAAAGCGAGATAATCATCAATCGTCTTCGGCTGCTCCATTTTCAGCTTATCCAGCCAATCCTGTCGGACATAGATAACCTTGCTTGCAGGAAGCCCTGTCGTCATTGGAATCGCATAGATCTTGCCGTCTTTGCTGACCAGCGGACTATTCCAAGCTTCCTGTGGAATATTCGCTAATATATTCGGCCCATATTGCTCCAGCAGTGGACCTAGTTCCGTGAAGATCCCTTCTTCTACAGCGCCAGGATGACTCGCATGCTCAATACTTGGGGTACGTACAAGATCGGCGAGATTGCCGGATGCGAATCGCACCGTTAATTGTTGATCAAAATCCGCTGCATGACCTAAAAATTCATATTGCAGATCATAACCGGACAATTTGCTCAACTCCTTGATGAACGGATCGTCAGCAACCTTCATTTTCATTGGATATTCGGAATTGGTATGTGTCGTAAGAATGCTTAATCTTACTGGTTCCTTAGACTCTTCTTTCCCTGCATTTTGCGTTGCACTCGAAGTTGGTTCACCACCTGTGCTTGGTGTGTTCGTATTCCCTGCTGATGAACAGGCTGATAGCATTATTACTGTTGCGAGCAGGAGCACAATCATTTTTGACACTGTCTTCTTTGACTTGCTAACCATCTTCAACATCCTTGTCTTCCCCCTCATTCTTTGTTAATTGGGATTAAGCCCGTATGGACCTGGATACATCATAATAAGCGTGTAAATTACCCGCAATAATCACGTTTTGGCGGCTCTTGCAACAAATGATAACGAGCTGAAATTTGCGATAAAAAAAGCGGGAATCGCATAAAACTGCGACTTTCCGCTTCCTCTCATTAACCCGATTGTGCTTCTTGCTCACTGCGATACCTGCCTGGCGTAATGCCTGTGTATTGCTTAAAGGAACGGTTGAAATTTTGCACATTCGAATAATGCAACCGCTCTGCAATGCTCGCAATCGGCATACTCGTATTCCGCAGCCACTCCTGTGCCTTTGTCATTCGTGTTCGTATGAGGTAGTCCGAGAAATTCTCACCTGTCCTCTCCTTGAAGGCACGACTCAAATTTGGTACGGAGATGTGGTGCTGCTCAGCAATTTGCATGAGATCCGCATCCCAGTTCTCATCAACACTCTGAATGACAGCCAAAACGGCCATATCCTGCTTGGAGAACGATAATTGATCCAAGTAATCACTAACAACGGTAAACACTTCCCGGATCAGCCATTCGCGAATTTCTTCAACCGTATCCCATTCATGCAGTTTAGAGTGCAAGTTATTTGTAAACAATGGCTGCAGCTCATGACCCAGCTCATGTAAATACACGTCCAGCTCAATCAATAGATGTGAATAGATTCCACGAACGGTATCTGGATGATGCACCCTGCTCGCAATCAGTTCTGTTAATTCGTGCAGCAGAACTGTCGCTTCCTGTATCCTGCCGCTTGTCAGTCTGGAAAGCACCTTCTTCTGGAGTGCTACAATTTCATTTGAATACTGCTTAATGAATGGCTCCAGACTGTTCTTCGTTATCGTAATGTTCGGTCCTAGCATTAAACGATAACCCGACAGGTCCGCTGCTTCTTGGTAGCATGATCGGATTCCCATCAATCCTGTCTCACCGCTACTAATACATACGCTTACCGTAAAACGGAAGTATGTACACACTGCCTGACGAATTTTCTCCGCAGTATGCAATAGCCTTCGTTCCCACTCGCTATTCTTGATAGCATCACGTTCACCTACAATAAGCGCCACTTGTCCAGGCTGTGGAACGAAAGCAATACAGGAATAGTCCTCTTCGCAAATTTCTTCGACCATTTTCTTAACTGCATAGTGAATGAGCGATTGATCCTGTCCCATATAGCTATTTGTAAAGTCAGATAATTGATCTACGATTACAAGCAGCACCCTATAATGAGTGCCTTCAATAGTCAAGCCCAACTGCTCGGATTTCAGATGGATCTGAGCCTCTGACATATCTCCCCAAACAAGATGATGAGACATATTCTCCTTCAACGATGGGAGATGGGCATTGAATTGATGCTTCAGCTCCTGATTATCCTTGATCGTATCTTGAAGAAGCTCTTCCACAATTTGAAATTCATTGGACTTATGCTGCTTATATGCTGATGGAACTTGCATCAACAAGCGCTCAATAGGCGCATGAAGTCGATTCGTACTCGTAATGGAGACAATCAGCCAGAACAACATCAGTACAGCGATAACTCCCCAAGTAACAGCCTTTATATTATTTGCTTTACCGTTAAGCTCGCTTATAGGCGTGCTTGCAAGAATCGTCCACTTATAACTTGGCAGCTTAAGCGCCGAAAGCTGGAATTTCTCCCCATTCTGGGAATAGAAGCCTGTCTGAACTTGCGGCTTCTGCCAGAACTTGTATAGCTCTGAAGAAGATAAAAGCTTCGCCCCTGAATCGACCTCGCCGTTACTGATCACGACATTGCCCAAATCGTCGATGATGATAATGTCACTCCGGTAATTCGGCTCCGTATCGCTCTGCAACAGCAGCTTGGACAGTTCGTGAGAGTCTACATTCAACGCAATGAATCCATCGGTATAATGCGAGTAATATGGAATGGGTCGAATAAGGATAAGACCTGGATTATTATAGGTTTGTGGAGATACGACGATGGGAGCATTGCGATTAGCAGATGCGCTCTTCAGTATCTTTTCATAGATAGAATCCTGATACGACACGGATTTATGAATCGTTGAGAACACATAGTCATATTTCTTATAGACAAGCGCAATGTCATAACGGATGAGCGAATAATTCACCTGTCTGCGCAGCGTCTCAATCAACTCCATGGAATCGCTTACATTTTTCTTCTCAGACGGGCCTGTCTCTATAGCTCTCTCGATCATGGGCGTTGTCGCCAGTATTACAGCCTGTGTGTTGAGATTATTCATAAACTGCACCAAGCGGTACTCGACATGCTTCAGCAGCAGCTGATGATTCAATTGTACTTCCTCCTGTATGCTCTTGGACGCAAAGGAAGTTGCTAACCACCCAACCAGCATAACGGGTATCGTGCTAATGAGAATCGAGTAGATGATCAGCTTTCTCTTAAACGTCACGAACAACTCCTCCATTCTTCACAGGCTGTCATGTTATAAAAGCTACGAACATTTTAAAGGAATGTTGTGAAGTTGGCAATAGCGCTGCACCTATCGTGATTCATCAATCAAGGTCTACATTTTCAAACGTTACCTTACATAATGATTCAAGATAAGGATATTCTTCCCATTTCAATCCCTTATTTCTTCCGGAAACCAGAATATCTTTGAATTTCATGCTTAACGGAAATTGAATAGTTCTGCCGCCTGCTGTGTCCAATGACGGGTGATAAACAAGCCGCATATCAGAATCATCTGAAGGCTCCGACGTGTAGTCAATAATGAAATCTTCAATTTTAATCGTCCTGCTGTAAACAATATCATATCCGTAATATTTGTCTTCATGGTCGAATGACAATATCGATTTATGATCCTCCGTCTCGGCAACTCTTAATTTGCAATTTCGAATTCGAATATCGCCGTCCCAGCGCGACCCATAGTCTCTTCTCAATTGAATAAACGTATTGCCATATACCGTTGTATTCTCCACAAATAAATCTCCGCCGCCTGTAACAGTTATACCCTTCAAGCCAATTGTGCTGTCTCTAACATAAAGATTATGACAGTGAAAGTGAACATCTATTCGATTGATACGACACGACTCTACTCTGAAGTTCTTAATCAAGTTAGTGCCTACAACTCCCCAATGGATATGACTGCCTTCTGCAATAACATTTTTCAAAAGCAGATTAAGCACACGTTCTCCATGAATACCATAGGTTCCGTGAGGAACATTCAACGAGCCGCCTCTCCTGCATTCGGAAGGAATCATTCTGATATTCTCCAGCGTAATGTCCGCGCATTTGTAAATCCCGTAAAAGCCCTTCCTCGGATCCATCGAAATATCGCTGCATCCCGGCTCCAAGCCTACGTACTGATTTCTTATCGTGGTACGACTACGCATAATCTGAAACCCCGCCCACTTATACTGGCCGCCATCACCGCTGTTATTACCAGTTAAGAAGAAGGATCCTCCCTGTATCACTAGATAATTAGGATCGCATGGGATCAATTCCAAATGAGTAATATCACCAAAATCCCATGTAATCTCGCCAAGTATGCGTCCATGCTCTTCCACGTAGAAGAAATCTTCCATTGCCCATGACTTCTGAATATCTCCACTCCGATGTCCGACCCGACAATGATCATCTCGTACAATAACAATATGATTGGCGAATTCCTTTAGCTCCGGTATGATATATTGTCCCTTTCTCAAATAAGGTAATAGTTGCATCTGGCGTGAACGCTCCAGTTCAATCGCCGGTTTCTCCCCACTCACTAGAAACCTAGAAGCATCCGTACGATTAAAAGCCTCATCGATATGAAAAACAGACATTCCCCAATCTACGCCCGTTTGTATTTCAATGTCATAAGTGTCTTTAATCCAGTATTCACCGCTAGGATTGATGATAGGCAGCTTTTTTGCATTAGCGAAAGCATGGGCTTTCTTAATCGCAATCCCATCATCAAATATTCCGTTGTTCTTGGTTCCGAAAACCTTATAATAAACTCTATCCTGAACGATGAGATGAGCTTGGAACTCTCCAGGAACCGGGATGACGCTTCCCATATCCACAGCTAAGGAGGTCTTCTGAATAATATACTCGGCGCCGCCTCCATCTCCAATTTCATAATAACCAAGCGTACGTACTACATTGCCTTCTCCTAATGATAGAGTCATGAGCTCGTTAATGTTCTTTACCGTTCTGTACATAGGTTCCTCCTCAAAATGATACATTTATAGAGATGTCGATTCATTGTGGATAGGGCACCAAGCAATAGAAAGGGGTGCCACTGCGATCAAGATTGGGATCAAGGCCGCGTATTCATTGTATTAATGCTACTGTATAAACCGCAATAATCATTCCTTTTCCTTATCGCAAAAAATGATTACTGTATGAAAACAATGATAAAAAAATCGGCAGAAGATGCCCTCCCGCCGAAAGAAAAAAATACCCTTTGTGTTGCCGCTCCCTATATTTCAATTTCCTTAACAATAAAAAAATAGAAACCGCTTCAGGTTTCTATTGGGTTTTACTCACTATATGGCTATGGCTAATTATCTGAAGAAAACTTTGTCTTCGTTATACTTGGCCTTAAGCTTGTTAATGATATATGTCTCATAAATTTCCCTATGAACAGGATCTTCTACGATACATACTTCTATTTTTGCCACTTTGTCTCTGTGCATTTTAATGGGGGATACGGAATCCTCAAAATGTTTCTTTATTCTAGGTCTTAGTTTTCTTGCTTTACCTACGAACATTAATTCATCCTTGTCGTTGTAAAACATAAATATACCGCCGAACTCTCTCGAAATCAGATGAAATTCAGTAAATCCGTAAATATTGCTTTCTGTGGGATTCACTTTTTTGAAGATGGTGACATCCGGTGTTGGTACAGTGATTAGTATCACGAAGATTCACTTCCTCTTTCCATATAGGTGTTTATGCTATCACATATTTATGAAAAAAGGCAAGTGAATCGTGCACAAGGTAAGCGCCAATTCATTGCGATTTAGTCAACAAGCAACTGAAAGGAATAGCACTGCGTGCAAGTTTGGGCTTCCACCGCTGGTTGCCCACAATGAATCTACAGCCTCCACAGTATGCCTAACCTACTCGGCTTTTTCTGAATTGGCCGGGCGTGATGCCTTCATACTTCTTGAAGACACGCAGTAAAGACTGGCTGTTGGCAAAGCCGCATTGTTCGGCAATCGCTTGAATCGGTTCATCCGTATCCATCAAAAGCTGCTTGGTCTTTTCTACCCTGCGTTGATTGACAAAATCAATAAAGTTTTCGCCTGTCTGTTCCTTGAAGAAGCGTGACAAATAGGTCGGGTTAATGTCGAACTCAAGTCCGATGCTCGTCAAGCTTATGTTCAGATCACTAAGATTATCTAATACATACTCGACGATACGACTCTTCAGGTCCGTGTTATGACTTTTCTTCTTCTGCTGCAAGTAATCGCAAATGGTTTTCAAGAAGCTGAGGATAGCCTCTTCCATTTCGGCCATCGTCTCACAGTTGGTAATATGCGTAACAAGCTCAGACTTCACATCCATAATCTCGCGCGTGCCAAGCTGAAATTGCTCAACAGCTCTAAGCATCGTACCGAGGAGCTCAAACATAAGCAGCTTGCCCATTTGAAGCGACAGCGTTCCCTCTGCGAAATTAGCAATAAGCACCTTCTGCAAAATTTCAGCCGCTTCCTCATAATCACCGGAGCCAATCCAGTTAATAATTTGCCGTTCCAGATCAAGCGGGTAATAAAACTCATTTTTGGGCTGCTTGATCGCATCATACGCTATAACCTGATTGGAGCCCAGCACCAGCTTGTATTCCAATGACTCTTTCGCCTCGTCATAGCATTTCGGTATAGACGACCATAATGGATGAATGGAGCTTACCCCTACAGAAAAGCGCACAAAAAATCTTTCTTCGATAAATTGTTTAGCCTGTGAAGTGATATCAAGCAGCTGCTTCTTCGCTTCCTTCTCGTTGCCTTCCGTATTCACCAAGCAGGCAATCATACCGTCAATTTCAGTAAAATAAACATCATGATGATCAGCTAATAGCTCGCCGAATATATTCGTAATGATCAAATATACAAATTGGTATTTCTTCTCCGCGTCTAAACCTTGATTCGTCTGGAACAAGGGAGAAAAGTCTTCAATCTGCACAAGCAATACTGCAAAACGATCGGTCTTAAATTGCAGATCATGTGCTTCTATAGCATGGGACAATGCGGAAGCCGTGTCTACCCTGCCCTTAAGCAAGCGAGTAAGGAACTGGTTGCGCAGCACAACTCGCTGTTCTTCCAGCTTCTTGTTGGCCTCATCCTGAATAGCTGCGCTTTCTGTCATAAAGGATTGCAATATAGCAAATTCATTCGGCATGGATTTCAAGTTCGTTTTCACTTTGGAGGAGACAAAGTCCATCATATTTTTGATAGGCGCATAGTTTTTACGCGTCATCCAAAAGGCAATAAATCCGCCGATGCCTAAGCATAATACAATGGAAAGATAGATTAAAGTCTTGAGCATCGTAACTTCCGCCAAATAAACCTGCTCCGGTATTACTGAAATATACGTCCACTCTGTCTCACTCGACTTTACATACGAAATCGCTGCATTATCGCCCTTGATCGACTCAATAAGAAACCCTCTTTGTCCGGTCATTTGCGCTAACGGCAACGCTGCCAAATCCGTTTTTGTTCCTGTCGTCATCACAATATGTCCATCGGAATCAAGTACATAGACAGCTCCGTCATTGGCTAACCCGATTTGTGAAATTGCCGAAGTGAAGCGCTCCTCGTTAAGCATCACGACTAACGTTCCCGAAGATTGCTCCATCTCCTGCAGCGGCAGAGACTGCACATAAACTAAGGCGCCATTCGTTCGAGCCGTTGCTGGATTGGATGCTGCAGCATCTGAGACATTCGCGGATGCTACTGCTGTTGGCTTTTCCGCAGATGCTGTTGCCGCTCCAACTGTATCCTCATTTAAAGAAAGAAAGGTGCCCGGGTTTCCTTGTCTAACCCAATCCTGCCAGTTTTCAAAGCTAATGCCTAACGTTTTATGCAGGGTGGTGTACAAATCATCCGCTGGCATGTAGGTCGTCGTTGTAATGGCATAATCATTTTGCTTCATATAGATATAGGCATCATGAATATTCCCGTTGGCAAAGGTGTACGCCCTAAGAACAGAGATGATATTCATATTTTTGAATCTAGCTTCAGCTGTATCATACGTGTCACGATTCAAATGAACCGTTATTGTGGGATCGAACGAAAGCTGTGTGCCAAGACGCCGAATATCCGTAACCTGGTTATCTATAAATTGCTGTACCTGATCAAGCAGCGTATCATTCGATTTGCGTACCTCCTTGATCAGCATGTTTTGTGATTGCAACAAAACGATCAAGGTGATTAGAATTGGAATACTTAGTACAAATAAATACGAATATAGCCAAAACTTAAAAACCTTTCGTTTCATAGTAATCATTCACCACCTGAGCTAGGGTCGACATCTTAGCAGCAGCTACTCTTTTACCGCACCAATCATTACGCCCTTAGCGAAGAAACGTTGCAAGAACGGATAGATTAATAGGATAGGCAGCGTAGCCACTATTATTGTAGCATATTTGATGCTTTCTCTAATTCCTTCTTGATCCGCCATAGCGTCTCCTAATTGCATCGAATTCGTATCATTGATAATTAGTATTTCGCGCAAAATAATTTGCAGCGGAAACAGCTCTCGGCTGCGAATAAACAGCATGGCATTAAACCATGAGTTCCAATGAGCAACGCCATAATATAGAATCATAACGGCGATAACCGGCATGGATAACGGCACTACAATGCGGAACAGAATGCCGAATTCCCCTGAGCCGTCTATTTTGGCAGATTCGATTAAGCTTTCCGGCAGCGCCTCGAAGGAGGTGCGCATAATAATAAGATTCCATGTACTGACTGCTACAGGGATAATAAGCGCCAGCAGGTTGTTGCCCATTTGCAGCCAATTATTAATAAGTAGATAAGTAGGAATCAATCCGCCGCTAAAATACATCGTAAAAATAATAGCAAGCATTATAGGTTTGCGCAGCATGAATTTTCTGGATAATCCATAAGCGCCAAGCGCCGTAAATAGCAAGTTAACGAACGTTCCGGCAAAAAGAACAATAAACGTATTCAAATATCCGCTGAATATATTAGGATTTTTCAACACGCGCATATAAGCTTCCAGGCTAAAGCCAAGCGGCGCAAGCAATGGTCCCTGGTGTGCAATCAAACGATTCGAATCACTCAAGGATGCCATTACAACATGATAGATCGGATATAAAGTGACTACTATGAGCAATAGCATTAAAATCGTATTAAAAAAAGTAAAGATGCGGTCTGCACCTGTTGTTTCCTTCATCGCAAAAATCCTCCTCTACCAAAGCTTGCTCCCGGATACACGGCGAGAGAACCAGTTGGCGCTAATAAGCAGTGCTAGGTTAATAACCGCTTGGAATAAGCCCACCGCGGAAGTAAAGCTGTAATCCTGCCCTTCTGCAATCCCTTTTCGATAAACAAAGGAAGAAATAATATCTGCTGTTTCATAGGTATTTGGATTATACAGCAAAATAACCTTTTCAAAGCCGATATCCATCAAGCCGCCGATTCGCAGAATGAGCAAAATCATAATAATCGGAACTAGGCTTGGCAGCGTAATGCTCCACATTTGCCTAAATCTCCCTGCTCCATCCACTTTAGCCGCCTCATACAAATCAGGATTGATTCCACTAATCGCCGCCAAAAAGATAATGGACGACCAGCCTAGCTCCTGCCATATGCCTGAGGCTACATAAATTGTTCGGAAATTAGCAGCATCGGATAATAACGTAGTTCGCTGACCTCCGAAAAATTCAATAATGGCGCTAATAAAGCCTTCACGGTTGGTGAAATCAAGAATGAGTCCGCAAATAACGACCAAAGAAATAAAGTGCGGCAAGTACGTAACGGTTTGAACGACACTCTTAAACAGCTTCATCCGAATTTCATTCAACAATATCGCCAAAATGATGGGAGCAGGAAAACCGAATACTAGTGAATAAATGCTAAGCAGCAAGGTATTGCGTAAAACACGCCAAAAATAAACGCTGTCAAAAAAGGTTTGGAAGTTTTTAAAGCCTACCCAGTCGCTGCCCCAAATTCCTTTTGGAATGCTAAAATCTTTAAATGCGATAATTGAACCGTACATAGGCAAATATTTAAATACGAAATAATACAATACAACCGGCAGCACCATCAAATAAATCGCCTTATTTTGCACTAAATCTTTTTTCAATTTTTTTAACATGGCCCTACTCTCACTTCCCGTACTATCTAATGACCAGAACATCAAGTCATTGAAGGAATTGGCGGAGGGGGTGCCCTCCGCCACTAGCTGTTAACGGTTTTGGAAACGATCAAAAGCTGCTTGCTGAATTTCGATCGCACGATCAATACCCATCTTCTTAAATTGCTCCAAGGCTTGGTCGAAGCTTTCAACCTTCGCTGTTCCCATAATGATTTTAGTAACGACTTCATCACGATACGTATTAATATCTGTCATAATTTTTCCGTATTCAGATGCTTCCTCAGGCGTCAATGCGATTGGCGGCAGCAATACGGAAGCCGCATTATGGGAATATTGCGCAAATACTTTAACTGCATCCTTCTGTGCATCAAGCGCATAGTACTGGTCATTGTAGCGGTCATCATCAACACCAGGGAATGGATAATTGGCAATAAAGTACTTCGCCATTGCTTGACCTACCGGCAGTTTGTCCGGATTGTTCATAATAAGATCTGTGTATACCGGCTTGCCATCTACCATGTTGTATGTGGTTCCTTCAATTCCAAAGTTTTTCAGCAGCGAGCCTTCTTCACTGAGCAGATAATCAAGCGCCTTAATCGCAGCTTCAGGGTTTTTAATTTTACTGGAAAGAAGTGCGCCTGTATTGCTGTAATCCCAGCCTGTTTCAGTAAATTTAGGCTCATCGCCTTTATTAAGCACAGGATACTGCACGCCTTTCAGCATAGCGTCAGGATTTGACTGCTGCATAGCAGGAAGCCATGAACCGATACTTCCCCCAATATATCCAAATGTCGCTGCCGCTTTGCCTGAAGTCATTTTTGCTTCCTTGGCTGCGTTATCATTTGATGCATAATCCGGATCAATCAACCCATCCTTATACCATTGCTGCATGCGTGCCAAGTAATCCTTAAAGCCAGGCTGAAGCGGTCCATATTGCACTTGCTTGCCTTCCAAATAAAAATCTTTGCCAATGCCATATGCGCCAATGAAATCCATCGAGCTGCTGGAGCCTAGCAGCGTTCCTTTTTCAGACGTGTATGGGAAAATTCCTTTTGCCTCTTTAATTTTGCGGAGTACATTTTCCCACTCATCAACCGTTTCCGGAGCTTCAAGATTCAATTCCTTCAACCAATCCTCACGGATCATTTGACCGGAGAACGTTTTGTATTTACCGTGATCGCCGATCTTTAGATTTGGAAATACATAAATATCGCCATTATCCGCTTTAATCTGCTTTGCAATTAGCGGGTTTTCATCCAGTATTTTTTTCAAATTTGGCGCATGCTGGTCGATCAGATCATTCAGCTTCATAATAACGCCATCTTGGTACAGCTTAGCTGGACCACCTTGGAAGTTGCTCATATGCCAAATGATAAGGTCAGGATAAGAGCCAGAAGCTACCATTACACCAAACTGCTGCTGTGCATCTGCATTCGTTCCAGTCGGATGCTCGAACTTAAACTTTACGTTTGTTTTCTTTTCCCATTCCTGTACCATTGCCACATCGCTTAGGCTCTGCACCACAGCTTGAGCATTCGGGTTAAGCGGATGCCACACTGTCAAATTGGCCGGTCCTGATGACTGGTTGGAATCTTTAGAACCGCCATTGTTTGTTGCCGGATTGCCTGTGTTGTTTTTCGAGCCTTCATTGGCATTGTTCTTGCCACACGCAGCAGCCAAACTGCTTGCCAGCAACAAAACCATTAGTACAGCTATTACTTTCTTTGAAAATAATGACTTCATACCGTACTCCCCTTTTCATATCGTTCGATTTGCCTGCTATTCAATGCTTGTGTCGATGCTTGCCGCGATCAGCTGCATCTTAGATTCCATACTAGAAGACGCGCGGCGAGCTGTATATTTTGAACATTTGAAATCGTATACATTTCTGCAGAAACGGTCATTCGCATTTCTTTACTTCATTCATTTTTCTTGAGAAAACGCGTAAATTTCCTCGGTTAGGCTGCCGTTTGAGACTGTCGATTAATTGTAGATAGTGCAACAAGCAATAAAAAGGGGTGCCACTAACGATCAAGATTGGGATTCCGACCGCTGTTGTAGTTCAATTTTTCTGATTAAATAACCCCTGCAATGGATCAAATTGGCCTACAAAGGCGGACGCTGCCGCTTCTCCATTCCCATTCTTGCTCTCCGTTCCCCCTTTATCATTACTTATCAATAGTTGCCCACAATTAATCGACACCCACTGTAGAGTCGCTATTTGTGAATAAATGCTCATTTGGTCTTATCAGAGATTTCTAAAAACCTCCAAATCAGCATAGCGCTTTCTGCTCTCGTGCCTTGTCCAGCCGGGTGGAACAAGCCATCTCCACGCCCTTGTATGAAGCCAAGCTTCTGAGCATGTCCAATAGCTGTGCCTGCCCACTGCGGAACCTGCTGCGTATCCTTAAAGTCAGGCATCACTGTCTTATCCAGCTTCTGCTTCGTCTTATACTCGTATGCCCTAACCAGCATAGCAGCCATCTCTTGGCGTGTAATTGCTGCATCCGGTTTAAAATGCGCATTGCCCGTTCCTTGCACAATACCCGCCTGAACAGCAAGGGCAATCTCATAGGCATGCCAATCAGTGGCGAGTACATCGGTAAAGCTGATTTCAGCTGCCTGCGGTATATTCAGCATTCTTACAAGCAGCGCGGTAAATTCTGCGCGTGTGACCGAGCGCTCCGGCTGAAACCTGTCTATGGATACGCCTTGAATTAGCTGTTTAGCAGCCAGCTGCTTCACTACCGCTGCTGCCCAGTGCGAATCGGCAATATCGGAAAACTTCTTCTCAAAAGATAATGCGATATATTCTCCCGGCTGGTTTACTTCAGCCTGCAGTTTGCCGCCTATCCATTTGCCGCCGACATATTCCAACTCGCCTTGTTCAGTAATCCGATATACAGCTGTTAATTGACGGTCCATCGCCTCTGCTGTTTCAAAAAAGATAATAATCAGCGACGTAAAGCTTGTTATTTCCGTTATTTGACCGTCTTTTTCGATCCAGGCAGCTTTTACAAGGATCGGAGCTGCCGCTGACGTAATGGCCGCATATAGCCGCTTCGCTTCCGCTGACTGTATATTTTCCCAAGTGTTATTGTTTGCATTTTCAATTGTCAAAGAAACCTTGTCGGCCTTTCCTGTTCCACTTTTGCTCCATTGAGATAACCATCCTGCAGGAAGCATCATTTGTACATTAGGCGCTTGTATCATTAAATCTTGTTTGTCTAATCCCGCTGCACGATCTAATTCCACATCGATTCGCTCAACCGCATCATCGATCTCCAGAAGCAGCTTGCCATCCGCTAGCTTCGCCCGCTCCAGCAACTCTTTTGTTATAACAAGCTGACCCGGCTGTAGCGAAGGCTCGCTTGGCACTGAAGGTATAATCGGCGGATACGGTGATTCTTTTGTTTTTACTTGTACACTAATCTGTTTCGTAAGCGCGCCATATTTAATTGTAATAACAGTATTTCCGGGCGCGTGCGTCTGCAGCATACCCGCAGTCGTAATAGAAGCTACAGCGTCATTGCTGCTCTCGTAGCTTAATCCTTCTGTCAGTATCGTTCGTGAGTCATTGCTGAAACGGCCGATAACCGCTACTGCCGCCGATTCACCAGCCAACAAAGCAGACGGAGCCGTTACTAAAAGCTCCTCCATTACCGGCTCAACCTTCTTAAGCTTCACTTCCAAATAGGACCTATAAATACCATTCTCATTTTCCTTGCTGCGTATGTCAGCGCTGAGATCTGTTGTCAGCTGCTTGAGTGCCAAGCTGATTGGCTGCTCCAAGTCTGTCATAGATTTTACAGCCTCTGTCACATCGAATGCCCGCCACTTTTGCTCCGTTGTAAAAGCAATGCCGTCTGCCAACTGGCCAAAGGCCGGCTTTGTATCCCATGTAACCGTATGCTCATCCCAATTGTGATCTGTCTTATATACGCCAATATCCGAGGAGCCGCCGCGGCTGTCATTAATTCGGCTATAGACAAACAGCTTGACTGTATCGACCGCATCCATATCCGTTAGCTCGCTAATGTCATACTTCAATAATACTTCGCGCAAATAATTGCCCTGTCCGTTTTTAATATTTAAATAACCCACAGAACCGAAATTTTTATTCGCGGAATCACCAGCATTGACATAAGCATCTTCGCTTACAGAAATTTTAATAGCAGGCTCTTCCTCTTCAAGAGGCACATTGTTATCTTGTTTGTATGAAAGCTTAATCGTATGGCTTGTCCCAACCGATCCGGCTGTATGAACCTCCAGCTTTAAATAAGGAGACGATTGTACGATGCGTACCGTATCATCCTTGCTAATAAGACCAGTAACCTCTTTTCCAAGCTCAAGCAGAATCTTGTCCTGCTTCTGAGTAGGATCGGCAATCGATAAAGTCAATTGATTTCCTTTTTCCTGTATGATTACCGATGCAGGCTGTGCTGTACGCACATAATCATGCTGCGCCGCAGCAAAGAAGTTATACGCTGTAATGCCGAGCGCCTTTTCCTTCACTGCATGCAATTGATTAGTCATGCTCACGATTTCCACATCTGGCGATATGCTGTATTGTTTCGTTGCCTGCGCATCCTTATTCGGCAGCAAAACATAAGCATAGCTTTCATTATGCGGGTTTTTTCCATGCTCGAATGCCAAGCTGACGTAATTTTTCGTACGGCGGTCTGCAGCCTGTCCATCATTGATTTCCTGCCAGGAGCCTTCACGCTGCTCGCGCTTCAGCTTGATTGCCGCGGCTTCGGACGTTTCCGGGAAGTAGTACCCAACGTCACTGCCTGCCGCATTACCTGTCAAATGCGCCCAGCGTACAGCATCTTTAGTTTCCTCCCAAGCATTAGCGGTCAAATCCTGTACCTGATCATCTACTGTAAAGCGATTGCTGGCATCATCTTTTATTTTACGGTTATCGATAATCGTTTCTACTTCTCTGCCATCGCCACCGGTAATACCTGAACCGAGCGCGACTATTTCGTTATCAAACATAAACCAGGATTTCTTGCCTTCAAGCGAGCTGCCTGTACTGCCCTTCAATGAGAAATCCATACCAACCGCACTGTACAGCTGCTCTAGTGATGACCCGCCAACCCATTCGCGCGGATTATAATAGGAAGCCCAGGCAACAGGCGCTTTGTAGGAGCCATCAGTCGTTGTTCCTGCCAAACGGTAAGCGTCCACAGTCGGCCAAAAATCATCGCGGTACTGTAATAAATCATCATTATAAAGGTAGGTCATCCCCATACCGGTGTACCATCCCTTTTTATTCTCACCATTCCCATATTCAAAGGCCGAAATGCGATTCGAGAACATGCTGACGCCAAAGCTGTAGTTGTCCATAGCATGAATCGCACGATCCATTCCTGCATACACACGACTGCGCACCAGTTCACCGCGGCGTTCTATTGCAGGATCATTCATAATCGCTTTCAATCGAACAATATCAAAAATAGACATCGTACTGTAGTAATCCTCGCTTTGCAAGGCGTAGCTGACCCATTCTTTTACCATGCGTTTCATAGCCAGCGACATCGAATCCGGAGCAGATTCCGCAAGGCGCATAATACTTAGAATCGTCCCCTTGGCACTGCCTGCGGCTTCGCGCGATATACCGCGTCCATTGACCATATCAAGCATTAATCCTTTATAAATAACCGGCTCATAAGTCTGAAAAATCCATTCAAACACATGATTGACCTGCGGATCTGAAATTTCCCAAGGGCTGTCTTTGAGCACATACATCATGTCAGCTGTGTTCGTCAGCCATACTGAACCGTAACCGCCTGTATAAGCGATATTCGTATGCTGTACAAGCGAGCCGTCCTCATATACGCCGTCCCCCGCTTTTACATAGGCGTACTCTGGACCAATAGCGGTTGAACCTTGAATGACCTTGAAGACGGATTTCCCTACAATTCCTCTAATCGTTACCGCAATCGCCTTATCCAGCAGGTTGGCGCCTGTTTCTTGATAATTGCCCAGAGACTTTCTCTTCGTAGGGTCTCCAGCATAAATTCTACACGCAATATATTGACATTGGCAGGCGCTTCCGCAATCAGCTCTACAAGCTGCCAATCGTTTGTGCCTGTCAGCTTTTGTGATGGGCCGTTCGAATCCTTTACATTATCCTTATAATAGTAGCTTCGGAACACTAATCCATTGTTTGATACTTGATCTGTCTTAATCCACGCACTCAATTTATAGGTCTCGCCTGCATGGATCGGCACCCCATTATCTACAGAAACATTCGTTCTTGCTGTACTGACTGGGTGTGTAATTTTGAGCGACTGATTGTCACCATACTTCGTCTCCTTATCTACGGAAACGACTCCTCCTGACGTAGCAAACCAAATCCCCCAGCCTGCAGCTCCTTCGCCATTTAACCAAGCCGCATTAGCAGTTATTTGCTCAAATCCCGGATTAGGAATGACGTTTTCCGTTATTTCAGCGGCATGTACAACCTTCACTGTCGGCGATTGGTGAAAAAAGCTAACCAACAATGATACAACGACTAATAAACTTACTTTACTTCGCATATAATCCCCCCATTTACACTCGAAATAATTGAAGCGCTTACAAAAGTTGCAGGCGACTTCTAAGCTACATAATAGTAAGCGGTTATTCCCCTTGTATATATTTAACAATCGCCTGACTATTCATATTTTAATAATGACTAATCTTTTCTTTACTTTGCATTCACAGAAATTGAGAATGCCGTGATTATTGCTATAAACTAATTTCTATATTTGCAAGATTAAAAATCTTCTTTGACTTACGCCATTTTAATATTGTGTAAACAAAGCATGGCGTGTTATATTGAATTTGGTTGTTTTTAATTGTTTTTGTGTGGTTTTTTTCTTTCTTTATTTCATCAAAGGAGTGTGACTTCTCATCCTTGTACTATCTTTAATTCTTGTATTATGCTCCGGCCTCGCGCACGCCGTCTGGAATTTGTTTACCAAACAAAGTACAGACAAAGCCGTATTTCTATGGGCCATCTATGCACCTGCAACAATTGTGCTGGCGCCGCTTCTTGTTTCCGAGCTGCTCGCAGCCTCTTATAGTCCCAAAGAATGGGCATTGCTGGGAGCATCCCTAGTTATGCAGAGCCTGTATGCCGCGTTGTTAAGCTACACGTATACGGCAGGAGATTTATCTCAGGTTTATCCGATTATGAGAGGGACACCAACACTGCTGACACCGACGTTCGGCGTTTTATTGTTAGGTGAAGCCTTGCCTGTATGGGGCTGGGTCGGAATACTTTGCATGCTTGCGGGCTTTTTCATAATGCTTGGACCAATTTCGGCCTTTGCTAACAATCGGGCAGCATTAAAACCAATACTGCTTGCCGTTTCTGTAGGCTTATGTATTACAACCTACACGATCATTGATAAAGCAAATCTTCAATTTATTTCACCGCTCGCCTTGCTGGAAGTAACCAATATCGGCTTTTTGCTCGGTTTGACACCATCTGTGCTGCAGCGTAATCGACTCAAGCAGGTTATACGCAAACACAGCAATATTATTTGGCTAGGCGCGATTCTATCGCCAGGCTCCTATTTTCTTTTCCTATTGGCAGCGCAAAACTCAGCCGTATCCATGGTGGCGCCTCTTCGTGAGGTAGGCATTGTATTTGGCACGTTTCTTGGGCTGTTTGTTTTGAAGGAATCTCAAGGCTTACGTAGAATAACAGCATCAATAGCTGTAGTTATCGGTATAATTATCATCGCTTCTTTCACATAACTTTTATTTTCAAGGATAAACGGCTTCGCCGATAAGTAATTAAAACTTATTATATTAATTCTTATATTTCGAAAAGAAACGGGGGTATTAAAATTGAAACAAGTCAACTCACTTCAATTTCGCAAAGACGGAACTTTTACAATCGTGCAATTCACAGATATTCACTGGCAAAATGGAAACGAAACAGATAGGCAGTCGAGAGCTGCTATGGAGCAGGTGCTGGATGCGGAGCAGCCTGATTTTGTCATGTTTACGGGAGATACTATATATGCGTGCAAAAATAAAGATGGATCAAGCAGCTGCGAGGATCCTTACCGCTCATTGCGTGAAGCCGTTCATGCCGTAGAAGAAAGAAAAATACCTTGGGCGCTTGTATTTGGCAATCATGATACAGAATACGAAATTACGAGAGAACAGCTGATGACGGAGGTTTTAGCGCAGACATTCAACCTTTCTGAACCAGGTCCTGAGCATATTAATGGTGTTGGCAATTATGTCCTCCCTATTGCTGGCTCTAATGGTGCAAGCACTGCTGCGCTTCTGTATGGTTTAGATTCCGGAGCCTACTCCGAGCATCCTGATGTCGACGGCTACGACTGGATTCGCCAAAGCCAAATTGCGTGGTACAGAGAGCAATCGAGAGAATGGAAAGCCAGAAACAACGGCCAGCCTTTGCCTGCCCTTGCATTTTTCCATATCCCGCTTATTGAGTACGAAATGATGTGGCGCACAAATGTCTGTTACGGTCAAAAAAATGAACACATATGCGCATCCCGTATCCAGTCTGGATTTTTCTCAGCTATGCTGGAGCAGGGAGATGTAATGGCAACGTTCTGCGGCCATGACCATGTGAATGATTTCTTTGGCACACACCATGGCATCCAGCTCTATTACGGCCGAGCAACAGGCTATAGCACCTATGGAAAAGAAGGCATGCTGCGAGGCGGGCGCGTCATTCGATTGACGGAAGGAACACGGAAGCTCGAATCATGGCTGAGACTTGCTGACGGCTCCGTTATTAAACAGCAGCCCGAGCATCTTCCTGAGCATGAGCATGCATAACTTCAAAAACAGTCTTCGCACTTATTGCGGGACTGTTTTTTTGCGACTATAATAGCCGTACATGCTTAATGCTATCCTAGGATTATAATGAATAAGGGAGGCTTATTTGATGAGAACGATAAAGCTCGGAACCAGCACACTAGAAGTGCCTGTCATTGCAGTAGGCTGTATGCGCATTAATTCGCTGGAGCATGCTCAGGCCGAACAATTTGTTCAAGCTGCGCTTGAAGCAGGCGCAAACTTTTTTGACCATGCAGATATTTACGGCGGCGGCGCTAGTGAAGAAATTTTTGCTAAAGCGATACATATGAATGACGATATTCGAGAAAAAATAATTATTCAATCCAAGTGCGGCATTCGCAAAGGGATGTTCGATTTCTCCAAAGAGCATATTATTGCCTCTGTGGATGGTATATTAAAGCGTCTAAATACAGACTACCTGGATGTTTTGCTGCTGCATCGTCCTGATACGTTAGTAGAGCCCGAGGAAGTGGCTGAAGCTTTCGATCAATTGGAGAGCTCTGGCAAAGTACGTCATTTCGGCGTCTCCAACCAATCGCCTATGCAAATCCAATTGCTTAAAAAAGCAGTGAAGCAGCCTATTGTAGCTAACCAGCTTCAGCTCAGCATTACAAATGCGACTATGATAACGAGCGGCTTCAATGTCAACATGGAAAATGAGGCGGCTGTCCATCGCGATGGAGGCGTGCTCGATTTCTGCCGTTTGAATGATATTACGATTCAGCCATGGTCGCCATTCCAATACGGCTTTTTCGATGGTGTTTTTCTTGGCAGCGATAAATTCCCGGAGCTTAATAAAAAGATTGATGAAATCGCTGAGAAATACAATGTCAGCAATACGACGATTGCCATCGCTTGGCTGTTGCGCCATCCAGCCAATATGCAGCCGGTTATCGGCACAATGAATATCCAGCGCTTGCTGGATTGCTGTAAGGCCAGCGAAATTCGCTTGTCACGCGAGGAATGGTACTCCATTTACCTTGCTGCAGGCAATATTTTGCCGTAAACCTTAACCTAAAAACCCCAATTATGAGACAACGCCTTGGCTTCCCAGCCAAAGCGCACATCTTTTCTTAAGGAAATAGAAGAACAGTTAAAGGAGTTCCAGGCCTAACTTAGCCTTGGAGCTCTTTTTTTATTGCATTATACGATGCAATGCTTACATAAAAAAGGACTTATAGCCGCATATTATCGTCATGGAGGTGGAAAAGGATGAGCAAACAGGATGAATTGCGTATTAATCAGCAGCAGCTAGTGGAGGCTTGGCAAAAAACATTGCCTTCTTTAATTCCAGAAACGGACAGCGCTACTGTCATTGCAGATGGAGCAGATAATAAAGCCTTGCGTGTTACGATCGAAACAGCTGGTCATCAACTGTACAGCTTTGACTTCAGAGTCGAATACGTGGATAGCCGTGAAATAAAGGTAGATTTTATAGATGTGGAAGAAGCCGGACGTTCGATCGACGAGCATCAAGACACGATCCAGCAATTAATTGATGATTATATGCGCCATATTCGCGAGTGCGCGCAAGCACTCCATACCGTTACACATGCATAATTGCAATTAGAAAGGAGCGGTTTATATTATGGAAAAAGCAAAAGACAATCCTGATCAAAACTTAAGCGGCGTTGTCGATGATTTGGAGCAAACTGTTGTAAACAGCCACCATGCACAGCAATTGCAGCAGGATAAGATGGACCGTCGTCACCAGGATGCGAAAAACCGTAACAAAACAACCTCACATTGACTCCAAGAAGAAACGCGGCACATCCTTGGTTAAGGATGTGCCGTTTCTCAGTGAAATATAGGAACAGGTATATAATGAGATCTTATACAATCCTATATTTTTAACGAAGGGCTATCCCATACGTCATGAATATGACGGGATGCCCTTTTTCTACGCCATTAAAAAGAACGGAACACTTTCCATTGATCATCAACTTTTGCAAAAATGTAATTTCCGGTTGATTCCGATACTGTAGTATCCTCGGTTTCATGGAACGAGCACAAATGTGCTGGAAATATAGGAAAATCGCCCCCATCTCAATAATCAGACATGGGAGGCGATCTTTTGTTGTCTCAGTGTTTGCGTATGCAATTTTAAGTGTCTTTTGTCCCAATAATGTTGTCTGGCAGGTTTTCGCTCATTTTGAGTTACTTTAAACGAAGCATTAGGTAACAATTTTATTAAAAATATCATACAGAAACGGTCAGTGCTAATGGACATAACTCAGTGCTACAACAAAACGGCACAATGTATATGAATTTTCATATACAATACCCTGAATTGTCCCAAAAAGCATAATTGTATATGAATTTTCATATACAATACGCTGAAATGTCTAAAAAAACACAATTGTATATGAATTTTCATACACAATTGGTCGGAACTTCCTTAAAACGGCTCAATGTATATGAATTTTCATATACAATACGCTAAAATGTCTCAAAAAACACAATTGTATATGAATTTTCATATACAATACCCTGAATTGTCCCAAAAAGCACAAATGTATATGAATTTTCATACAGAACCGTTCGACGCTTCACATCTACAACGCGTACCTGCCACATCGGCTTGTCCATTCAGGGAGAACCCTTGTTACTATTTATCCAG